>DASYMB010000396.1:0-7645 GCA_036009285.1 Pyrinomonadaceae bacterium
AGCCAATTCCATCTCGTCGTTCCTGGCCGAGCGCATCGCAGCCGGCGACTTCCCTTCCGCTGTTTATCTTATTGCTGAAGCCGGCCGCGCTGTTTTTTCTGATGCTATGGGCCACTCGGTTATCGAGCCTCAACGCATTCCTGCCACGCTCGACATCGTCTACGATCTCGCCTCGCTAACGAAGCCACTGGTAACCGGGCTCCTCTGTGCTCGCCGGGTTGAAGCTGGAGAACTCACGCTCGATAGTTCAGTTTCCCGTTACCTGCCGGAGTTTGACCGAACGGATAAACGAGCAATTACTGTGGGCCAACTGCTCACGCACACTTCCGGTCTGCCCGCGTGGCGTCCGCTCTACATTCTCGCTGAAGGCAAACGCGAGCGGGCCCTCTCTGTAATCGCCGACCAGGATTTGGAGTATAGCCCGGGCACGCGCGTCGTTTACAGCGACCTAGGATTCATTACTCTCGGCCTGCTATTGGAAAGATCTGCGGGCAAGAGTTTGGCTGAGCTGGCGCAAACAGAAATCTTCGAACCGCTGGGTTTGAAACACACGTTCTTCAATCCCGAGGTGGCGATGCAAACCGGAATCGCCGCCTGCGAGACCGGCAACGCTTATGAACGTGAAATGTTTTCGGCGCTGAGTGATGAAGCTCAGGAAAATTGGCGCCGAGAACTGATCTGGGGCCAGGTGCATGACGGCAACGCCCACTTCCTGGGAGGTGCGGCGGGTCATGCAGGACTCTTCTCGAATGCAGCAGAGACTCTCGTCCTCGCAACGCAATTTCACGCACCGCTCACTCGACTGCTAAAGCCGAAGACCTGTGAATTCTTTCGCACGAATCTGACGCGTGGATTGGACGAAGCACGATCGCTGGGCTGGCAGTTAGCCGAGACAAAAAACTCCGCCTCCGGCCCCGATCTGCCGCCAGATAGTTTTGGTCATTCCGGGTTCACCGGCACGAGCTGCTGGAACGATCCTACGGGGGAGCGAACCTTAATCCTGTTGACCAACCGCACCCACGCGCGCGCACTGCCGTTCGCAAACATCAATAGCGTGCGCCGGCAGTTTCATAGTTTGGCGGTCGCGGCTCTGGAGACTTCCAAGCAGAAGCCCGACCGTTAGGAAGGGCTTGGAATTTGCGGAACTGTGTAGCAAGATTTTTTGTATGGCCCTAATTTGACAATCAAGAGCCCTCCCTAACGGTCAAGCTTCTGCTTGGTCTATCCTGTTTATGTGCTTGATACGAATACTCTCCCTCTGGCTTACCTAATCACATCCGTACGTACGGAACTTGGCTGCACGGCGATGAACGGGGTTCAATAGATCGTAAGCACAATGTGTATGGCACCCCTCGGTTGGATCCAAACGCAATGAGGAAAAATGCAGAGGAGCAGGAGCTAATCCAAAGGCCCGTAATTTTTGGCGATGCTCAGCGAAAAGTAGTTGAGAGCGCCGTCCGAGAAGTATGTCGCTACCGTGGTTACTCATTGCTGGCGCTTAACGCACGCACTAACCACGTTCACACCGTGATTTCCTCAGCATGCAAACCGGAGCCGATTCTTAATGCACTCAAAGCTTACGCCACCAGGAAACTTCAGCAGGCGCAATTGATTTCGGTTGGTACAAAGCCGTGGGCCCGGCACGGCAGTACTCGGTATCTATGGAAGGAGAGACACGTGGAGAAAGCGATGAACTACGTTCTCTATGGACAGGGGGACGATGCGTTCGATCTCGAAGACTAGTTGGAGAGAGTCTTCCTGATGGGTTCTTGTTGGAGCCCAGCCCTTCCTGACGGTCGGGCTTCTGCTTGGTTATTTTGGAAGGATCGTGAAAGAGTTGAGCCCGACAAACACGCGGTCGCCTCTTCTAAGTTTCACTTCCATTGTTTCCGGCTTTGGTCGGGTAACAATAATCGGCTTGGCGCTCTGACTCTCCGGAGTTTCCGTCGTCAGGTAGTAAGGGTCGGTGGTTTCGCACGCACCGCTTCCAGTGGGATCGAGCCTGATGCGCAGTCGTTCATAAGCTCCGACGAAACTCGTTTCTTCTACCAATCCACTTGACAGGCAAGCATGGCCTGGCGGAAGCGCCTGGGTTTTGCTTAACGAGACGTCTTCCGGACGAAAAACCAGCTTCACTGTCTCGCCCTCTCTAAACCTTTCTCGATTGATCTGCGCGCGAATTGCCGCGGTCCCAATCTCAACGTGATCGTTTCGAACCACGCCCTCAAGAATGTTCGCGGCTCCCAGAAAAGTAGCAACATACTCGGTGGCTGGATTGTTATAGACCTCGGCGGGCGTTCCAATCTGCTCGATGTTGCCCAGGTTGATAACGGCGATGCGGTCGCCCAACTCCAGGGCTTCTTCCTGGTCGTGCGTAATGAAGATGGCGGGGACGTTGACCTTCTTTAGCAGCGCCCGAATCTCTCGTCTCAAATGTCCTCGAGTTTGCGCGTCAAGAGCACCGAAGGGCTCGTCAAAGAGCAGCACTTCGGGTTTGTAAGCCAGCGTGCGGGCTATCGCCACCCGCTGTTGCTGTCCGCCGGAAAGTTGCGATGGATATTTTTTGCGATGCTCTTCGAGTTGGACCAACGCCAGCAGTTCGTTAACAATCTTCTTAACTTCCTTGCGCCGCCGGTGTCTGATACGCAATCCGTAACCGATATTTTTCTCGACAGTCATCTTAGGAAAAAGCGCATACGATTGAAAGATGACGCCGACTCCGCGCTCGCGCGCGGGAAGCTCGGTTACGTCTTTGTTGTGAAGTATGATTTTCCCGGTGTAGGGTTGTTCCAAACCGGCGATGATGCGGAGGATGGTGGTCTTGCCACTGCCGGAAGCGCCCAGCAGCACGAGCGCTTCGCCTTCAGCCACATGAAACGTAATGTTCTGAAGCACGCTCGTCTTGCCGAAAAATTTGCTCACGCCAACGACGCTGGCCGCCGGCGGCAGCGGGCTTTCCCTTGAAGGATTCACCTTGTTTTCCATAACTCTGGCTACTTGAGCCATTACCAATTACCTCAATCGGCAATCGCGATGTCAGAACCACCTGCGTCAGCGGGTGGCGCCTTTGTGATCTTAACAGTCCATCGGCTTACGGCCACCCGCTAACGCAGGTGGTTCTGACAGGTTGCGTCAATCGACATCAAGCCAGTCTCTCGCGAAAAACAGCACGCTGAAAATCAGGAAAGAAAACAATGCGAGCACAATTGCGATCGCGTTGGCAGCTTCAATCTGCCCCTCGTTGAACTTAGCGAAGATGTAAAGCGGCGCGGTCTGCGTTCGCCCCGCCAGGTTACCCGACACCATGATCGTTGAGCCGAATTCACCAACCGCGCGCGCGAATGTCAACAGCGCTCCGGAGACGATCGCGCCTCGCAACGAAGGCAGCGTGACGTGCCAGAACGTTTGCCAGCGCGTCGCTCCGATCGTTGCCGATGCCTCTTCGAGCGAGCGACTCATGGTGTCGAATACAGGCTTAATCACGCCAAAAGCAAGCGGAAAGGTGACAAAAATATTGGCGAGCACAATCGCACTGGCCGTGAACATCACCTCGATTCCGTGAGGTCGCAGCAGCCGGCCCAGCATTCCGTAAGGTCCCCACAGCATCAGCAAAGCGACGCCCGCAACTGCCGTCGGGATCGCAGTCGGCAAGGAAATTGTGACGATCAGTGCATTGCGTCCCCAGAAGCTATAACGCGAGAGAACGTAGGCGGCGAAGAGACCAAAGAGGACATTGAACACGGTGGCCCAAAAGCTGGTGACCATCGAAAGCTTGAGCGCGAAGATCGCATCCGCGGCCGTGAGTGCCGCCCAGAAACTTGCCAGTCCTTTGCTGGTGCCGAAGATGAAAATCGAAAGCAGCGGCAGAAACACCAGCGGCAACATCATGAAGACGAGCATGCCGATGCTTAAAGGTCGCGCTACATCGAAGCCGCGTACGTGCCGCATTGTCGGTGTTAGTGAACTCATATGGTGCTAGTAAATAGTGAATCGTAAATCGTAAATAGATCTTATGCCCTTGAGGCTCAATTGAGGCGAACCAGCTTTCCGGACTAAATCTGAAAAACTATTTACTATTTACGATTCACTGCTTCCGGTTCTGCACTTTGTTCTTGAAGATTTGTTCGATCACTTCCGGATACGCTCGATCCCACCCGCCGAAGTAATCGATCGTAAAAGGCATTTCAATATGCCCGAACTCTTTGTTCGCTTCATTGAGCGCGTTGTTTGTCACCGAGTAGAAATGGTATTTCACGAAAGCCTGCTGCGCCTCATCGCTCCAGAGGTATTGCATGAAAGCATCCACCACGGGGCGTTTCTCCTTTGAGACGTTTCGATCTATCACGACCGCGGGATGCTCGCTGAAAATTGTGGCTTTAGGATAAATAATCTCGACCGGCTTACCGCTTTCTTTCATTAGCAGGCCGTCAAGCTCATAGGTCACGAGGGCGTCACCGTTGCCGAGTTCAAATGTCGTGCGCGCTTCCCGGGCCGATGCCGGGCTGACGAAAACGTTTTTCCAAATTGCCTGAAGTGTTTGCAGGGCCACGAGAGGATCCGGCTCGCCGTTATGTTTTTCAGACTTAATTAACTCCGATCCGTAGATGGCCAGGATGGACCACTGCGCTCCACCTGAACTAACTGGGTCGGGATGAATCAGCTTGATACCTTGCTTGGCAAGATCAGGAAAGTCGTGGATGTTTTTCGGGTTCCCTCCCTTCACCAGAATCACGAATGGCGTTTTGTTGACAATCCCTTTGTAGGGCAACGCATGCCAATCAGAGGTAACGAATCCTTTGTCTCGCAAGCGCTTCGCATCACCGTCGATGGAAAGAATAGCAATCTCGGCAGGCACGCCATTGATTATCTGGTTCGTCACCGTCTCCGATCCCGCGTAAGACGAGGTGAAGCGAACATCCTCGCCGTGCTCGAGTTTCCATTTGGCGGCGAACCCCGGAAAAATCGCTTTCTCCATGGACTCCTTCATCACAGAGAAACCATAAAGCGTGATGTTGATGCCGCCGGTTTCAGCGGGCGGCTTCGGCAAACAACTACTCAACACCAGCACCAGCAGCAGCAGTGTGGCGTAAAAGCCGAGCGCTCGATTGCAGGTACGTTTGCCCAAGAGCTTAAGCCCTCTCGTTTCTTCGGCCCAATGGAGGCCGCGAAGTTTCGCTTGCGGGGGATGAGTGGTCTATACCATACCTTCGCCTGTTCTGGAAAGATGCAGGAGACTCCGACTATGATGGGGAGCAAATGTCCGATTTTGATGACGACTGTATTCGGCCGGGTAGACTCAAGACTGTGAAACAACTCTCTGTCACTTGCGTGTTCGTCGTAGCGGCATTCTTTGGGGCCGGTTGTAAATCCGAAACTGAAAAGAAGGACAAATCGCAGACACTAACCATCGCCGCCGCTTCCAACCTGACTGATGCGCTCGCTGACATTGGCCCGCGCTTTACCAGCAAGACTGGTATTCCCATAGTCTTCAGTTTCGGCGCCACCGCAGACCTCGCGAGGCAGATAGAAAATGGCGCTCCCTTCGATGTGTTCGCTGCCGCCGACAGTGAACATGTACAACAGCTCGAACTCAAGGGCTTGCTCACTCCGAGAACACGGGCGCTTTACGCGCGCGGTCGATTGGTGATGTGGCTGCCACCCGGCAGCAACTTGAAAGCGGAACGTATCCAGAACATAACCGCGAAAGCGTTTGAACGAATCGCGATCGCCAAGCCTGATGTTGCTCCTTACGGACAGGCGGCGGTCGACAGTCTGCGTGCGTTGGGGATCTGGAATGAGATCGAACCAAGAGTTGTTTACGCGCAGAACGTTTCCCAGGCGAAGCAATACGCCGCCACCGGAAACGCTGAGGTCGCGTTCATTCCTTTGTCGATCGTGAAGCCGGGCGAAGGAATTTATTTGGAGGTTGGGGAAGAGTTGCACAAGCCAATCGATCAAGCACTGGCGATCATCAAAGACTCTCCAAAACAAACCGCGGCCCGGCAGTTTGTCGAATTCTTATTGAGCCCCGAGGGTCAGGAAATTTTGGTGAAGCACGGATACAACAGGCCGGCCACCAAGTAGTCCTCCTTGGAGTGCGGGGACCTGTCACCGCTTTGATCGTCTGCGACCTGTCGCAGCCTTTGTAAATTGAATTCGCCTCGAGGAATCGGCGTCAAGCCGCCGCGGCAAAAGCGGTGACAGGTCACCGCACTCCAAATAGAGGCACACCGGTGAAGTGAATACCTACCGGTTAACTCGTTTACTTTAGGCGAAAGGCTCCCGGCGTGTTATCGTTCCCCGCCTGTTTACAAACCTGATATGCGGCTTCTGGCTGTGTACGACAACGCACATAACTGGTATGCTGCTTCCGAAAAAACCGGCCCCGATGTTAGCAGGAACGACGTAGCCTCGTTTCTTCCGCCCCTAACTTCAAACAAGACCGCACAGGGGTTAGTCACTTGGCTCAGGCTTTTGCTGTAACCCGGATTGATTGGAAAAGTTATGAAAATCCTGCTCTATAATCCCGACAATGGCGTGACGCGAAACTTCATGCCTCACCTCTGGATGTTTTTGCTTCAAGCGCTCACCCCTCCCGGCCATGAAGTGATCTTGATCGACGGCAACGCCAAGGCGATGGACGACGATGAGATCGTGCAATTCGTTAAGGACAACAATATCGGGCTGGTGGGAATCGGCGCGATGACGAGAATGGTTGCGAAGGCCTATCGCGTTGCCACAGCAATTCGCGCCGCCGGCGTACCGGTGGTGATGGGTGGACCGCACGTTACGGAGTGCCCTGACGAAGCCATCGGACGAGACGGTGGACCGCGCTACGCGGACGCGGTGGCGCTGGGCGAAGCGGACGAAACCTGGCCGTTGATTGTTGAAGACGCGGCCCGTGGAGAGCTCAAGGAAGTTTACCAACCCGAGCGCGATGCCAAAGGTGTGGATGTTAAGCCGAGCCTCCAACCCTATCCGGCAATTCCCTGGGAGAAGCTCGACCTTAACCAGTTCAGCCTGGTGCCTAAGATGTTTCGTTCGATGTTGTCCGGCATGGGCGCGGGTTGGGGATCATTTCACGTGGTGCCGTTGGAGACTGGTCGCGGCTGTCCTTATGGCTGCGAGTTTTGCACCGTCACTGGATTCTTCGGCGACTCGATCCGCTTTCGCACTAACGAGAGCGTGGTTGATGAACTCTTGCGACTCAAAGAACGCGCCCGCAAAGAACGCGGTCAGATCGCAGTCTTCTTTATAGACGATAATCTCGCCATCAATATCAAGCGCACCAAATCGCTCTTGCGAGATATCATCAAAGCCAATGCGCAACTGCCCTGGGTCGCGCAGATCAGCGCCAACCTGCTGCGTGACGAGGAGCTTGTCGATCTCATCGCGGAGTCTGGCGGGCAGTGGGTCTTCATCGGCATGGAGTCGATAGATCCGGCAAACATGGCCGACGTAAACAAAAACTTCAGCAAGCCCGGCGAATACGGTGCGGTACTCGCGCGCCTGGCCCAGCGTAACGTCTATGCGATCACTTCCTTCATCTTCGGCATGGATAACGACACAACTGGCGTGGCCCAGCGCACGCTCGATGAGATCCATTCCTGGCCGCCGGGTCTACCCGTCTTCGGCCAGTTGACGC
>DASYMB010000397.1:0-2356 GCA_036009285.1 Pyrinomonadaceae bacterium
AAGCGGTCTGAGATCACGAGTATGTAAATGATCGGCCTACCGGGGTGGCCATCGAAACAAAGGAGCTTATAGTCGGCCGGAATCTTGCCGCCCTGAAGAAGTAGTGTTTCGAAGAAAATACGCGGCTTGATTTCTTGATAGTGCCGCTTCCGCGCGATGCTGTGGAAATCTAGAGACAACCACTGTTGCGCAAGCTGCTGAAGTTTTTCGAACGATGTTTCAGCCTTGTTCCCAACCACCTCGACGAAGCTGCTGCCGTGGTTCGCTTTCGTCACGAACGAGCAAGGCAGCGCGTCAAAGACCTCTCGCGTAAACGCTTCTGGAGCCGTGATCAACGGAATTAGATGGTGTTTTCCGATCTTGTCCTCGACATACTTGCGCACCGCGAGCTTGTCGGTCAGTTCCGCAAAACGGGGGGCCGGTCTCAAGCTGCGTTGCTGAATTTTTTCATTGAACGTTGTCGGCCGCAGCAGCTTCGGAAAACGTCCAATATATTTCCGACGCCAGAGTCTCAAGAAGACTGCGTCCGGCAGCCGTGACCTGGCGGAGTTTGCAATCCTTCTGACTACCGAGGGGGACGCAACGAACCCGAGTTCCGGCGCTTCAGCGCGATGAAGGGAGGCCTTCGCAGCATCGGCCATCAAAGCCGACTGGCCCGAAATCCTGACTGTATCTGGCAGGCCCGTCGGCACCGTCGTCGAGTTAGCGGCATCGTATACGCAGCCGATCGGCTTTAACTTGGTACTAGGCACGTTTTCCATCCGTCGTTGGCACGGTCCGAACCGGTCATTGCGATTGACCATCGGACGTTGCTATTGTCGACGTTTGTCGGATGTCGGCGAAAGGAGTGCCCGGGGTGCCCGTCGTAACCCGGTTCTGCACCCGAAAGATCATCGGTGATACTCCAAACCTTTTGCGAAAAAGTCGCCCCAGCCGATTCCCGTTACCCATACCGCAACGCCTCGCAATCTTGTCTACGGGTAAATCGGTTTCCACTGGCAACCTGCAGATGATCTCGAAGCGGGTGCGAGTCAAATATTCAGAAGGTGTCACCCCGAGTTCGCTCTTAAAACGCCGAGGATAGTTGCGCGTGCTCATCGCAGCCGCCTCCGCTGCTTGAGCGACAGAAATGGGATTGCCGTAATTTTCCCTAATCCAGCGGGCCGACTCGTGAATTTTCTCGGTGGTGCCCGCACTAAGGTCCTCGAAATCGAATTTGGCCTCCGTGACAACGTGCGGCTGCAGTACGCGCGCGATTTTTTGCGCGATGTCTGCATTGAGGTCGCGCTCAATTTGCGCCAGCGCCAGGTCCGCAGGGGGCGTACTGATCGACCATGCCGCAGTCCGTACATCCCTGAACCAGAATATCGGCACCGGCGGCGGTTCAATGCTTGACGGATTGTTGAGTAAGTTTTTCGCGTGTTGATGACGGACGTGCGCGTCACCGCCTGGCCCACACAGCCACGAGAGCAACTGATCGTCAAGCGCGTCCGCAGCGCCGGCTTCATGACAGGCGACAAAAAACGCATGAAAATCGACCAGACTGTAGCTCTCGAGCTTCTGCGTCCAAATGGAGATTGATGAGGAACTGGTAACAGAGCCGCCGCGATTCGACAACACTGAGAAGCGGTACGGAGCCGGCGCCCCATCTGCCTGTTCAATTTCGTTGGCTATCCGGAACGCCTCGCCTATGACCCCTGCATTCGCTACGGAGCACTCGTCAGAGAGCAGAAGTCCAATGTGCTTCTTGGTATCGTCTGATTCAATCTTCTGTTGAATGCCATTGAGTGGGGAAAAATTGGTAGCGATGTTCACAGTTTGATTCTCCAACGTGCAAGTCCATTTACAAAGCACCACAATTCAGCGCGAGACAGCTGAACATTGGCTAATTAAGGCGAGTGATCGGCGTATTTTGAAGATGCGCGATCTCCGTAAAACTTACTGGCGCGAGCGAGTACAAGTCACCTCGTTATACAGATCTCATGCCAAAGGCCCTCGCTGCGTAGCGCAGCGGATCGCCTCGGCTGCTGTCATGACGCGTTGCAAGCCTTCCCAGATTGTCTTTGCTCCAGGTTCGCCGTCGCCTTTACGGGCTAGAAAGCCGCCGCACTGCGCACTCGCCGCGAAAACCATTCACTTGCGCCCAGCCGGTGATACCCGGTCTGATGCGATACCGGTACATGTACCCCTTCACGAGGTCCTTGTAGATGTCGTCATGTTCGAGCGCGCGAGGACGCGGACCCACCACCGACATCTCGCCCCTGAGCACGTTGATGAACTGCAGCAGCTCGTCCAGGCTCGTGCGGCGAAGGATTAATTCGCGTTTTTTCGCCTATTTATTTTGGTCACGAAGCGG
>DASYMB010000398.1:0-3608 GCA_036009285.1 Pyrinomonadaceae bacterium
TAGCGGTCTGAACAGCGGCACGTTGACGCGAGCGGGGGCGCTGCGTCAGGTGGTAGAGAACGAAGGATTCGTGCAAGCGAAATCTAACCAGATGTTCGTGATGATGGAATACTTCGGGTATCTACGGCGCGACCCGGATGAGAGCGGCTATGCTTTCTGGCTCAACAAACTGAATCAGTTTGGCGGCAACTTCGAGCAGGCGGAAATGGTCAAGGCGTTCATCCGTTCAGGTGAATATCGCCAGCGATTTGGCCAGTAGAGGTATAGGCGTCGCTGTTGTGGGTTCATACTCGGAACGGCGACGCCGGCTACAACTGGGATAATCGGGCGATTTCTCGACAAAAACAGGGATTCGCTATTGACTAGTTAGCCCTGTCAGAGATATTGTCAACAGCGCTCGTACAGGTCAGTAGCCTCTAGCCAGCGAACGCCGGTCTGTTGCACCAATTTTTCTTTCTTCCAAGGTAAGCGTTGCCGGACAAAGGTAGTCGGTCGTCCGGGAGCCAAGAGGTATCGCTAGTAGCAGTTTCAATCATCCGAGCCATGATTTCTCAGTACTACGACGAATAAAATTTCCACGAATACGATAAGGAGCAGCACATGCAAAAGATGCCGCAAGCGCGCAGAAGCGGACTGATAATTCAGGAAGTTGATAGTGAGATTTTGATCTACGATCAAAATACCGATAAGGCACACTGTCTCAACCAGACCGCCGCGAAAGTGTGGAAGTATTGCGACGGCGAGACCACGTTAGCGGACGCTTGCAGTTCCTTGTCCCGTGATCTTGAGACCCCGGTCGATGAGAAGTTGGTCTGGTATGCAGTGGATCAATTCTCTAAAGATAATTTACTGGAGAAGGAAATCGAGCTTCCGGCCTTTATCATTCCCGGAATGAACCGACGCCAGATGGTTCGTACCTTAGGGCTGGCCGCAATCATAGCTGTGCCGCTGGTTACTTCAATCGTTGCGCCTACTCCTGTGCAAGCTGCGACTTGCCTTCCGCCTGGCGCCGCCTGCACCTCGAGCGCACAATGCTGTAGTGGCGCTTGCAGCGCTGGCGTTTGCGCTCCTTAAGTCTGGTTACACATGCTGCCGCAGTATGAAACTGCGGCAGCTCAGTTTCCGGCTTGGCCAATTCCGTTGTGGGTTAGCTCAGTCCGATTAACCTACTCACCCATTGAGTCAGATCCCTCAAGTATTCCAGCCAATCATTCTGGTCCCTTCGCTAAGCGGGTCATAAGAATTCCGCTGGTACTCCTGGCGATACCAGCGAACACATCGAAAATACTTCGGCTATCTCCGGCGTGATCCTAACGAAAGCAAGAACCCGGTAGCGACAGCTCACGGTTCCGAAAAGAAAAAGAGGCGAGAATTAATTCCCCGCCTCTTGTTTCTTAAGCTCCGACAAATAACAGTAAACCGGACCAACTATCCCTGGCGCACTGTCAGGGGCGCCGGCGTAGCATCAGGCTGACGAGCAGCGGCGCCGGCATGGCTTCCGGTAATAATCGGCGGCGGTGGCGGGTTGGCTACCAAAACTTCGAGCGCCGCGTCAATCACTTCCCGAATCTGCGAAACGAATACGATCTGCAATTCCTTGCGAACGTCTTCCGGTAAGTCTTCTACATCGGCTTCGTTTCGCGAGGGCAGCAGGATGCGACGAATCCCCGCGCGGTGGGCCGCCAGAATCTTTTCCTTGAGGCCGCCGACCGGAAACACCAACCCGGAAAGTGTAATCTCGCCGGTCATCGCCGTATCCGGACGCACGCGACGCCCGGTGTAAAGCGACGCCAGGGCCGCAGTGATCGTCACCCCGGCGCTCGGGCCATCTTTTGGAATTGCTCCGGCGGGAACGTGCAGATGAACGCCGTAGTCCTTAAACATTTCCGCGCTGATGCCAAACTCGTTCGCGTGTGACCACAGATACGACTGTGCCGCGCGCGCTGATTCCTGCATCACTTCACCGAGTTGTCCGGTGATAGTCAGGCCTCGTCCGCCGGGCAGCAGCGTCGCTTCGATAAAAAGCACCTCACCGCCCATCTCCGTCCAAGCCATTCCCGTGGCCACGCCCGCCGGGAGTTCCTTGCGCGCCTGCTCCGGATAGAACCGGGGCGCACCGAGATAGTTTGGAATGTCGGCGGCATCGATACTGACAGTTTCCGCCTGACCCTGCGCAATCTTCAAAGCGACTTTCCGGGCAACGCTGCCGATGCTTCGTTCCAACTGACGTACGCCCGCTTCGCGCGTGTATCGTGTAGCGATCAATTCCACGGCGGCATCGCTAATGGTGAGTTGGCCCGGCTTGAGACCGTTCTCCTCAATCTGCCGCGGTATCAGGTAGCGCTTGGCAATCTGCAACTTCTCCATGTCGCTATAGCCGACAATATTTATTACTTCCATTCGATCGCGCAAGGGCGGTGGAATCGGTCCCAGCTGATTGGCGGTGGCAATGAAGAAAACGCGCGAAAGATCAAACGGCAGATCGAGATAGTGATCTCGAAAAGTGCTGTTCTGTTGCGGATCGAGAATCTCCAGCAGGGCGGACGACGGATCGCCGCGATAGTCGTTGCCGAGTTTATCGATCTCATCGAGCATCAGGACGGGATTGTTAACGCCCGCGCGGCGAATCGATTGAATCACTCGTCCCGGCATGGAGCCGATGTACGTGCGCCGATGTCCGCGCAACTCGGCTTCGTCGCGCATGCCACCCAGCGACATGCGTTCAAACTGCCGCCCCAGAGCGCGCGCTATCGAACGTCCGAGCGAGGTTTTGCCGACGCCCGGTGGGCCAACAAAGCAAAGAATCGGGCTCTTTGTATTCGGACGCAGCTTGATGACGGCGAGGAATTCCAGGATCCGTTCCTTTACGTCCTGGAGACCATAGTGGTCCTCGTCAAGAATCCTTCGCGCTTCAACCAGATCAAGCTTGTCTTCAGACGACTTGCGCCACGGCAACTCGAGCACGTATTCGAGGTAGGTGCGGATTACATGATAATCCGGTGCGGCCGCGGGCAGCCTTTCCAGCCGCTTCAGTTCGCGCTCGGCTTCAACCCTGACTTCATCCGGCAAGTCGGCTGCCGCCAATCGCTCGCGCAGCAACTCAGCTTCTGCCTGTTCACCACCTTCGTCTTCGCCGAGTTCCTTTTGAATAGCTTTCATCTGCTGGCGCAAAATGTAATCACGCTGCGACTTGTCCATCTCCGACTGCGCTTCGGTCGCAATCTTCGAACGCAGTTGAATAATTTCCAACTCGCGCGCGAGATACGTGTGCGCGAGCCGCAGCAGCTCGTCAGCCGTGTCGGCTTCGAGCATCTTCTGTTCCTGCTCCACGCCGAGATTCAGTATCGAGCCCAAAAAGTAAGCCAGCCTTACCGGCTCCACAGATCCCAGCATGGCCACGCGAACTTCAGGCGGTACGCCCGGCAATAGCGCCAGCGCTTCCTGGACCATGGCCTGAACATTTCGTTTAGTGGCTTCAACTTCTTCCGGATCCTTTACCTGCACCTCGGGAAGAATCTCGACCACGGCCCGTAAAAAAGGATCCTCCTGTTTCCATTCAATTACCCGGATACGTTCAGTTCCCTGGGCGATAATGTGCATGGTCTCGC
>DASYMB010000399.1:0-17281 GCA_036009285.1 Pyrinomonadaceae bacterium
CCTGCTTTGCGGTAACCATTGTGAACTCGCCTCCGTAGTAGTTCATTCTACGCCCGATACTTCGCGTTTATCAAAACCGAGTCGGTCAGGGTTTCAGCTCCATGCAAGATCTACGGCATTACACGCGAACATCAAGCCCCCCGGTCAGCGCTGTCAGTCGAGTGGTCGAGAAAAGGAAACGTTACGTTACTATGCATGGATAAGCCGGAAGCGATTAAATGAATTCGCCGCTGAGTATCCCGAGACAAGAACCGCTCTTGCGCATTGGTATCGTTCAGTAAAACGAACTAACTTTTCATCATTTCCAACGGTGAAGGAAATATTTCCTACGGCGGACCAGGAGGAAAGCTACAGTATTCAATGTAGGTGGAAACAAGGTGCGAGTTATCGCCGCAATCCACTATAATCGAAAGCGTATCTATATACGCGCGGTCCTTACTCACGAAGAGTATGACAGAGGCAGGTGGAGAAAATCAGTTCCCAGAATTTAGATGTCAACAGAACGACCAGCGCCTGGGCCTCTCTCGCCGGAACAGTTTTTGTTCCTCACAATGAGCAGGAATACCGGAAACTGGTTGCACTGTTGGACGGATTAGTTGATGAGGTGGGAGAAAACGAAGCGCATCCGCTCGCCTCCTTAATGGAAATAGTTGGCGTCCTGGTGGAAGCGTATGAAACTGAGCACGTCCCGGAGTTAGTAGTTGAATAAGGGCAGGCGCAAATAGATCTGAGATTTAAGCAATGCTGAACGCAGGAGTGCTCACATTCAAGGAGTTTGCCATGCGCGAGCCGTTGCCGCTGGCGACGATTCACGAAGCCGTGCTGGAATTCTTGCGCGGGCGCGATGACGTAGTTGTATTCGGGGCCACCGCTGTAAACGCCTATGTCGATGAACCGCGTATGACGCAAGACATCGATCTAATGTCCACGCGAGCGATGGAACTTGCGGAAGAGTTGCGCGCGCATCTCAGCGAACTTTTCCACATCGCTGTTCGCGTGCGCGTCATTGGCGAGGGGAAAGGGTATCGTTTGTTTCAAATGCAGAAGACCGGCAATCGTCATCTGGTAGACATACGTCCCGTGAAGTCTTTGCCGCAATCGCAGACAATCGAAGGCGTCTGCGTTCTGGAGCCGGCCCCACTCATTGCGTATAAAGCTCTGTCGTTTCACTCTCGCCAGGGACAACCGAAAGGCTTTTCTGACCTGCGCGACTTGGCGGTATTGTTTTTGACTTTTCCGAAGTTGAAGACAGAAGCAGGCGCAGTCAGCAATGCACTCGAAGCCCTTGGGGCAACAGCGGAGGAATTGAATACCTGGCGTGAGCTTGTCGCTCAAGAACTAACCGCGCCGAACGAAGACGATGAGTTTAACTGACTTTGCCCGAAAAATGGTTCGGTCGGTTCTGGCCAAGCAGAAGCCCGACCGTTAGGAGGGCTCAAGACCGAAATTCTGACAGAAACCAGAGCCCTTGCTAACGCGCGGGCTTCTGCTTGGGACAGCGTACTCAGCCCATTGACACTTGTCGGGCAAAGCCAGTTTAACTGAAACGATTAGCAGCTGCCGGCCACGTACTTAAAACCACGACCACACTTTGAATCCATGCCTGTCGGCACCGCACTCCACGAAAGAACGTTCCAACTTTGCGAGAGCTTAAACTATCGCGAGTGGTCCGGCTATTACGCGGTCAGTTCCTACGAACCTCATCACGAGCACGAGTACAACGCGATTCGTAACGCAGCGGCGCTGATCGATATCTCTCCATTGTTTAAGTATCGCCTGACCGGAACAGACGCAACGCGCCTCGTCGATCGCATCATCACTCGCGACCTGCGCAAAGTATCAGTTGGCCAGGTCATCTATACGCCGTGGTGCGACGAGCATGGCAAGGTGATTGACGACGGCACCGTTTCACGGCTTGAAGAAAACACCTACCGCTGGACCGCCGCCGATCCGAGCCTGCGCTGGTTCACGCAAAATGCAACCGGAATGGATGTTCACATCGAAGACATTTCCGAGAGCGTGGCTGCTTTGGCGCTGCAAGGTCCTACTTCCGGGCGGCTACTGAAAAGTTTGGTCGCCGCAGCAGACATTGAGAACCTGAAATACTTTCGAGTTACCACTGGAATGATTGCGGGCGTGCGGGTTGAAATATCGCGCACCGGTTACACGGGAGACCTCGGTTACGAAATCTGGGTTGCAGCCGACCAGGCGGTGAAGGTGTGGGACGCTTTGATGGAGACCGGTCCGGCTTTCGACATTCATCCAGCCGGCATGCTGGCGCTGGATATTTCGCGTATTGAAGCGGGGCTGCTGCTAATCGACGTGGATTTCAACAGCAGCAAGAAAGCGCTCATCGAGGAACAGAAATACTCGCCCTACGAGATGGGACTCGGGCGTCTCGTACACGTAAGCAAGAACCGCTTCATTGGGCAGTCCGCGTTAATAGCTGAGCAGAAGCTTGGGAGCGCGCGGGAGATTGTCGGACTCGAAATTGATTGGCCGGAGGTCGAGCAGCTTTATGAAAACGTCGGCCTACCGCCGGCAGTTTCTCCGATTGCTTCCCGGATCGCAGTACCAGTATTCAAAGACGGTACGCATGTCGGCAAAGCCACCTCGAGCACCTGGTCACCGACTTTGAAACGGATGATTGCGTTGGCAACGGTCGACCGCGCACACACGAAAGCTGGCACTCAACTCCAGTTTGAAATCACTGTTGAGGCTAAACGACATCGTGTGCGCGCCACGGTGGTGAAGACGCCTTTCTTTAATCCTAAAAGAAAGACTGCTACTCCTGTACTCTAACGTGTCGCGACGCGACTCCGCCGCTTCCGTGCAGTAAGGCTCGCTTCGTAGGGTCAAGGCTAAATCGTTTGACAGCCACAAGCGTAACTATTTCCCACCGCCAACATCGCGGCCGCCTCCTGCGCGTGCTTGGCGTAGGCTTTGGCATCGCCGTAATCATCGGCAACACAATCGGAGCGGGAATCTTTCGCGCACCCGGCAGCATCGCTTTGCACTTGCCGCATCCGGCGCTCTTTCTTGGTGTTTGGATACTCGGCGGCGTCTATGCATTGCTCGGCGCGATTTCCCTGGCCGAGTTGGGCGCAATGATTCCACGCTCGGGTGGGCAGTATGTGTTTGCACGCTACGCGCTCGGCGAATACGCGGGTTTCATTGTCGGTTGGAGCGACTGGATTTCCACCTGTGGTTCAGCGGCCGCAGTCTCGCTGCTAATTGGTGAATTCGCGGGCGCGCTGTTCCCGCAGTTGAACGGCCACGCCTCAGCAGTCGCGGCAACCGTGGCAATTGTTTTCGCCGCGTTGCAATGGCGCGGAATTGTTTGGGGAAGCACGGCCCAAAACATTACCAGCTTGCTCAAGGCACTCGCTTTCCTCGCACTGATCGCCGCGGCTTTCGCCTTCGGCGGACAGGGCTCTTTAACCAAGGCAGCACCTTCGGGTATGCCGGCGGGATTTGGCTTGATTGCAGCTTTGGTGTTATCGCTGCAGGCGGTCATCTACACCTACGACGGCTGGAACGGCGTCGTATATTTTTCTGAAGAGATTAGCAATCCCGGACGCGACGTGCCGCGCGCGATGTTTGGCGGCGTGCTCACCGTCATCGTGATCTATTTGCTGGTAAACATCGCGCTGCTTTACGTGCTTCCAATTGCAAAGATAGCCGTGCAGGGATTTGCTGCGGGTGCAGCCGCGGAAGTTCTCTTCGGTCGCTACGGCGATACTGTTTTTCGATCCCTGACCATCCTTTCAATGCTCAGCGCCATCAACGCCTACCACTTGATGGCCACCCGCGTGCTCTTTGCAATCAGCCGCGACGGCCTCTTCGCTAAGCAAGCCGCCGCAGTCAATAAAGGAGGCACACCGAGCATCGCGTTGTTTACGAGCGCGGCAGTGGCCGTGCTCTTCATCGTTTTTGGTCAAACCTTCGACAAAGTCATAACCGTCTTGGCATTCTTCTTCGTCGCCAATTACACGCTATCGTTCGTTTCCGTGTTTGTGTTGCGGAGTCGAGAACCGGAAAAAGAGCGGCCCTATCGCGCCTGGGGTTATCCCTGGACCACCGCCCTGGCATTGATTGGATCCATTCTCTTCCTCATCGGGGCCGTCGCCAGTGATACTCGAAACAGCATCTACGCGCTCATCCTGTTGGCGCTCAGTTATCCTTTGTTTCGTTTGCTGAAACTCCGGAACTTTGTGTCGAAAGATTGATTTCAAGTAAGATTCTTTTTGAAGGCTTTCCACTAGACATCCAAACTATCAACTAAGGAAGAACTCATGAAACGAATTTTTGCGATTGTTTTATTCGTGCTCGCCACGATGAACGTCTCGGCGATTTACGGCCAGCAGGACGACGAAGCCGTCCGCGTCCGAACCAGAGAGCGACTGGCAGCGCTGCTTGATAAGGTCGGGCCCGACGTTAAAGTCACTTTCAGTCAAAGCTCAAAGCAGCCGTTTAACTATGTCGGAAGCCTCCGCACGGGACTTGTGAATACGGAGAGTTTTGAGATTGTCGTCAGCGTAACTCCAAAAGAGACGATTGGCTTCCGCATCTACCCGCATTACAACAAAGGCTATATCAATGTAGACCGGGTAAAGGACCGCGCGGGTCTAATGCGCTTGTTGCTGCGTTTAAGCGACCGCGCATTTTTGTATTGGGGAGCAGACGACACGGGGGATATTTTCACCGGCTACACCTTCACGCTTGAATCCGGCTTCCCCGAAGAAGCGATTAAGATTGTGCTGCGCAGCATCGTGAATAGCGATAAGTTTATCGGCGAGCTGCGGCCGTTCATTGATGGAACCAGCGCCGGCGAGGTTAAGTGAACAGAAGAGCGGGGGCTTGCCCCCGCTTCTTTTTTAAGAGCTTCACGCTACTTGCCAAAGACAAGCAAGGTAAATGATCCCGGAATCATTGGTGGTCGCGGTCGCGGCCGTTCCGCTGTTGGCGCCGGCGTCGGTCCGAATTCTGCTGTGACCAGAAACACGCGGTGGCCATGCTCATCCAACTCCATCGTGCGCGCGCCTTTCTGAGTACCAATATTTTCCATCACGCTGATCTTATCCGGAGAGTCCTCATGGGCCACCGTTAGCGTTCCGTCCGCACCGTTAGGACTGAATGCCAACTGCCTGTCGGCATCGAAGGCCGCGCCGTCCGGACCGTCGCCAATGGGAAACGTGGTTACCAGCTTCCCGTTGTCAGAATTCACTACCGCCATAAGCTTGTTCGCGCAGGCGACAAATAAGCGGTGATGTTTTCGGTCCAGCGCGATTCCGGTCGGTTCCTCGCCGGGCGCGAGGGGCCAGGTCGCATCTACCGCAAGTTTACGAGCGTCAATTTCTACGACTGCGCTTTTATCCTCGAGGTTGACGAAAATTTTTCCGTGTTCGTCAGCCACCGCGAGTTCCGGTTTCCCACCCAGCGCGAGCGTTCCCGCCACCGTTCCCGTCTTGGCATCGATGGCCGTTACATCGTTACTACCGCCGTTGAAGCAGAAGATTCGTTTGCTGGCCGGATCATAAATGATCGCATCCGGATTTTTCCCCGCCTTCGCCTGCGAGAGCGTCTTCAAAGTTTTCAAATCGAAAATGGTAACGGTGCCGTCGCCGCCATTGCTGGTGAAGCCCTTGCCAAACTCCGGCGCGATAGCAACACCGTGAACTCTCGGAGTGTTTGGAATGTCGCCGACTATCGCTCCAGAGTCGGGATTAACAATCATCACATGCGTTCCGCGGGGGATGTAAAGTCGATTGGCCGCGCTGTCGAAAGCGAGCAGGTCCCAGCCGCCGTCTCCGCCGAGAACAACCTTTTTCAGGAGATGGTATCCGGACGCGCCTTTCGCATGGGCCGCTGAAGGAATGGCAAATAGAGTTACGAAGCAGATGAACAGGTAGAGTGACATACGAGATTTCATAAGAGCCTCCTCGGAAAGAATGTAAAAGAACCAAACACTGACGATGTTGCGGGCGGCGGCTTTGCCGCATTCCGTGCGGAAGGGCTTTGCCTTTCCGGCCTGCCAAATCGAGAAAGGCTGCGCCTGGGTCAGAGGCATAGCCTCAAATCTTAGTTCGCGTTACGGTAAGGCAGAGCCTTACCACACGGATAGCGGCAAAGCCGCGCGGCACTTCAACCTGTCTCTCTCCCTGTTCGTTCGCGGCTCAACATGGCATACACAGTAGGCGTCACTACCAGCGAAAGCAAAAGCGCGACGGCCAGGCCGCCAATGACGGCGATAGCAAGCGGCTGGAGTAGCTCGGCTCCAGATCCGAGCGCGAGCGCGAGGGGCAGCATCCCGAGGATAGCAGCCAGCGAGGTCATGAGTACCGGACGAAAACGCCTTCGCCCCGATCTGAGCAGCGCCTCACGCAATGTGTCGCCGGCCGCAAGATGATCCTCAACCGCATCGAGCATTAGTATTCCATTCTTGGCAACGATGCCGACGACCATGATCATGCCCATCAGCGAAACAATGTTCAGCGTGCTGCGCGTAACGAAGAGCGCGCCGAGCACACCGCCGAGCGCCAATACGGCCCCAATAACGATCGAGATTGGATGTGCAAAGGATCGAAACTCGATCAGCAGCGTGATGAAGACGAGCACTATGGCGAGAATAAGCGCCTGTAGCAACTCGCGAAAGCTTGCCTGTTGCTCCTGATAAATTCCGCCGTATTCCAGCGTCATTCCCGCGGGCAGCTTCACGTCTTTGGCCAGTTGAACTCGGATCGCGCTAATCGCCGAGCCGAGATCGCTTCCTGAAAGTCGCGCCGTTACGGCGACTGACTGACGCAAACCGTCGCGCTGGATTTCCGTCTGTCCCTTGTCGTATTCGATTTGCGCGACCTGGTCCAGACGAAACTGCGCGCCGGTAGCCGAACGAACGAGTAACCCTTTCAGAGTATCCAGCGATTGACGCGCCGTTTGCGGCAACAACACCCGCACCGTAATCAGCCTGCCTTGTTGTAGGATTGAAGAGGCGGCGTCTCCGCTCATCGCCGTCGTAACTGTATTCGCCACGTCCGTCGCCGTCACTCCAAACCGCGCGGCAAGTTGCGGATCGATCTTGAAAGTGATCGCTGGTCCGCTAACCACTACGCCGTTGAAAGTATCTACCACTCCCGGAACTTTTTTGATCGACTCTTCAACCAACGTGGCCGTGGCATCAAGCGCGGCAGTGTCTTCGCTAAACAATCTGATCTCGATCGGCGCGGGCGAGCTGGTCAGGTCGCCGATCAAGTCGGAAAGAATGCCCACGAACTCGATCTGCAGGGCCGGCTCAGAAGCTTCAATCTTCCCGCGCAGATCGGCGGTTACCTCTTCAGTAGTCCGCGTGTGTGCAGGTTTTAGCTTGGCGAGAAAATCGCCGGTGTTGGGTTCAGTGATGAAGAGTCCGAGTTGCAGACCGGTGCGGCGCGAATAGCTTTCAACGTCGGGGTCCTCTTTCAACATCTGTTCGACGTGCTGCAGCATGCGATCGGTTTCGGCGAGTGACGTGCCTGGCGGCGCGGTGTAATCGAGGATAAAGGCGCCTTCGTCAAACGCCGGTAGAAAGTCGGAGCCGAGATTGCGATACAGCAAATAAGATCCCACCAAAACGACTAAGCACACCGCGACTACCAGCCAGCGATTGTTAAGGGCGTGCTCGAGGATCCATTCATAGCGCCGAATAATCGCGCGCAGGAATCGTCCCCCTTGCTCGTCCTCCTCCCCCTTCTCATCGTGTTCAGCTTCAGCAAGAACTTTCTGATCTCGCCGGCGAACTTTAACAAAACGTTCGGCTAGCACCGGGGTAAACGAAAGCGCGAGCACGAGGGAGGTCAACAACGCGACGGCCATCGTCAATGCGAGCGAGCGAAAAAATACTCCAGTCACTCCGGTTAAAAGCGTCAACGGCAGGAAAACGACAACCGGCGTGATCGTTGAGCCGATGATTGGAATTGTAATTTCTGAAATAGCGCGCTCGACCGCCTGACGTCTCGACTGCCCGCGCGCCAGATGCGTGTAGATGTTTTCGACGACGACGATCGCATCGTCGATTACCAACCCGATCGCCGCCGCGACTCCGCCGAGCGTCATCAGATCAAACGACAGCCCAACCAGATACATCGCGAGAAAAGTCGCCAGCACAGTCACCGGGATGACCAGGGTTGCGACCAAAGTGGTTCCCCAATTGCGCAGGAACGCATAGAGGATTGTTACCGACAGCAACAAGCCGATCAGGATCGAGTCGCGCACGGACTTCATCGACTCGCGCACCAGCAGCGATTGATCGTAGAAGGGCGCGATCTTCACGTCCTTCGGAAGCAGCGGCGCGATGGCCGCGAGCTCCGCTTTCACTTCGTCGTCGACAGTTACGGTGTTGGCGTTGGGCTGACGCCGGATGTTGAGCAAAACTGCCGGATGCCCGTCTGCAGTAACAATCGTGAATTCGGGTTGAACGCCCGCGCCGACCGTGGCCACGTCCGCTACCGTGATGGGCGCGTTGTTCACTACCGCCACTACGATGGAATTGAGTTGCTCGGGTGAAGTTGCCTGCCCGCTGACGAGCGTGAGCTCGAGTTGATGGTTCTCTTCAATGAGGCCGGGGCTGGCGACGACGTTTGAGTTGCGCACTGCATCAGCCACCTGTTGCACGGAGACGCCATGCGCGTTAAGACGATCGGGATCGATCGTCACGTGATACTCGCGATTCTTGCCGCCCGCAACCGATACATCCGCGACGCCCGGCAGCCGCGCCAATCGCGGCTTGATAGTGTAATTTCCAAGGTCGCGCAATGAAGCAGGATCGCGCGTGTCGGAAACCAGGCTGTAACCGGCGACGGGAAACACGGCAAAGGTGAGCCGATCGACATTGCGGATAGCTGCCGTGGGCGGCAGCGTTGACGACAGTTGCGACAAGCGAGCCTGGACCAGTTGCAATGACTGGAGCACGTCAACGCTCCAGTCGAAAAAGAGATTGACCTCGGTGGCGCCGCGAGAAGTGGTTGACTTGATGCGTACGATGCCGGGAATACCGTTCATCGCTTCTTCGAGCGGCCGCGTAACCGACGCGAGCATCTGCGGCGCCGGCACCACGCCGTTATCCACAATGATGACGATGCGCGGGAAATCAGTTTGCGGGAAGATCGCGGTCGGAAGTTGCCAGGCAGCGTACAGCCCCGCGGCAGACAGCAGCAGGATGAGCACTACGACCGCGCGCTTCTGCTGCGAGATGAGACGAGCCAGATTCATAACTTTTGGAGTGCGCTGACCTGTCAGCGCTTTGGCCGCCTGCGACCTGTCGCAGCCATTGAGACTGAACTAGCGTTACGAAAACGTTGGCGGCGTCAAGCCGTCGCCGAAGAAAAGCGGCGACAGGTCGCCGCACTCCATAATCCTCACGGCGCTGCTGGAGACGCGTCGGCTGCAGGCGTTTCTGGCGCGACTTCCACCTTCGTGCCGTCCGGCAGCGCATAGTTGCCTTCGATAACAACGGTCTCGCCGCCCTGCAAGCCGGCGGTGATTTCAATCTTATCTGGCGTGCGAATGCCTATCGTAACCTTCGTTTCGTGTGCGACGTTCGCTGCATCGACGACCATCACCGTTCCTTCGTTTGCATTACTGGCGTCGAGCGTAACGGCAGAAGCGGGAACTACGATCGCGTCATTTTTGGTTAGCGTAGCGGCCGTAACCTGGGCCGCCCCGTTCGCACGCAATAGTCCGGCTCCATTCGCGAGCGTGACCCAAACTTCCACCGTTCGATTCAGTGGATCGCTGGCGCGGCTAATGAGCGTGACCTGGCCAGTCATCTCTTCAGCGCTCGTGTCTGTTGGTATGACTTTCGCCGGGTCTCCAACCTTGAGCTGCGCGGCTACCGTATCGGCGAAGGGAGCCTTAACGATCACCTGGCTGATGTCGGCGATGTTGACGAGCTTGCCGCCCGCCGCGGCAAACTCACCTTCATATTGAAATTGATCGGTAACGATCCCCGTGATCGGCGCGCGAATGGTCGCATAGCTCAGTTGAGCGTCAAGGGTGGCGACGCGTTGCTGTGCAGCCTGCACGCGCGCAGCCGCCAGCGCGCGATCGTTTGGATTGATCGCCCTGGTACGAAGGACCACAGTCTGTTCGGCCAGCCGCAATTCGTTTTCAGCGGTGGTTAAATCCATTTGCGAAGTTTCAAGATCTTTTTTGGAGATGCCGCCCTTTTCATATAGGACCAGCCGGCGCTCGTAAGTGGCCCGAGCGGTCCTCACTTTGGCTTGAGCGTCGCGCAGTGCTTTTTGATCCTGGGCGTTCGTTTGCGGAATCGTGCCGGTAGTCACACTGCGTTCGTTCGCGCGCTCCTGGTTAAGCGCAGCGACGGCTTCATTCCGTTGGGCCACCAGGTCGCGCGATTCGAGCACGGCAATCACCTGGCCGGCCTTGACCAGCTTGTTCTTCAACAGTCCCATGGTCCTGATCTGCGCGCTGATCTTCGGACCAACGGTCGCCTGCTCACGCGGAAAAATCGTACCGACCGCGGAAACCGGCGCCGCGATCGTTTCCTTCGCAACTTTAGCAACTTTAACACTGACAATTACCGGTGCGGCTGCTTCCGTCGCGGAAGAGCGTCGCCATTTCCAAATTACGATAACCAAAAGAATCAAGGCCACAACGGCAACTGAAGCGACGATGATCAAATTGCGACGACGCTCACGGGCCAGACGTTCGCGTCGCACCGCGAGCCACTTTTCCTGCTCCTCTTCGGTCTGCGTTTGCGGCCCTTCGTCCAGCCAGTCGCTCTCGCTTACCGTGCTGTCTGGTTTTCGTTTGTCTTCCGAATCTTGATTCATTGTCCTGCCGCCTGTCGGAGGCGCGCGAGCGCCGTCTGGTAATCAAAGATTGCCTGGTACAGAGCAAACCGCTGCGCCGCCAGCGTAGTCAGTGCGTCGGTCACTTCAATTATCTGCGCTTCGCCCGCACGATAACGCGCGATGGAAGCACTCAGGTTGGTCTGCGCCTCGGTGACGCCTGTTCCCGCCAGTCTTATGCGCCTGGCTGCCGAACTGACCTGCGCCTGGGCCGCGAAGAACTGCTGCGTAAAGCCGCGCAACGCAATCGTGCGCTCGTTCTGCGCAATCTGCGCGCGCAGTTGCGCCTGTCGCTCCCTGCTTCTGCTCGAACCCCAATCGAAGATCGGTATAGTCAGGTTAATCGCCGCCGAAACCCCGGTGTGTTCCTTGAGCCGCGGCGGCCGCAGCGAGTCCGTATCGAAGCCGCCGAGAAGAGAATACGAAAGCTGCGGCAACCGATCGGCGCGCGCGATTTTTACTTCCTGGCGGGCCGCGCGGAGCTGAGCTTCAAATTGCGTAAACTCGGGCCGACGGGAAATGTCGTCGACTTTGAACTGCTGAAACTCAGAAAGGACCGGCGCCGCCAGGGCAAGATCGGTTGTGCTGATCGGGCGGGTGAATTCGTAACCGACCAGCACCCGCAAAGACCCCGCAGCCACTTCTTCATTTGCTCGCGCACGTTCCAACTCATCGCGTCGCCCGATCGTTTGCAGTTGGGCGCGAGTAAGATCTACTGAAGCAACTTCGCCACCACTAAAGAGCAAGGAAGTGATTCGCTCAAACTCCTCTGCCGCAATCAAATTTTGTTCAGCCGCGCCGCGTTGCGCAGTCGCCAGGGCTAAACCGTAGTAAGCGTCGATCACTGCCTGGGCCAATGCGCGTCGCGCGACCTCGGTGCCGGCATGCGCCGCTTCCAGCAACGCGCGATTCTTTGCGAGCGTGGCGCGCAAACGCCCGGCAATATCGATGTCGCCGGCAACGTTAAGGTACGCCTGGTATTCGCTGATCGCATTGTTAGCGAGAAAACTTTGAGTTCGCGGTGTTCCCGGTGGCAATCCCAGCGCCGGCGAAGTGTAGAGGTAACTCAGCGGCGCAGTCACGCGCGGCAAAAACGCAGCTTGCGCCTGGCGTACATCCTCAGCGGCTATTTGTTCGTTCAAGCCAGCCTGCTGAAAACTCGAAGACAGCGCGCTGGAGAGACTGAGCGCCTGATCAAGTGTCATCAAACCCGACCCCTGGCCCACCAGGTTCGCCTGATTGGTCAGTGCAACCGAGGGCGGAACCGCGGGAGCGGGAGGTCCGGAAGTAGTCGGCGGAGTGGCCACGCTTGGACTTGGCCCAGCGAAAGGAGTCGATTGCGGTAGTGGAACTGGCGCAGGAACCGGCGGCGGCGTTCCGGAAGTAGTCGGCGGAGTGGTTACGCTTGGAGATGGCCCAGCGAAGGGAGTCGATTGCGGTGCCGGTGTCGCTGGCGGCGATGCGCTCGGTTGAGACTGCGGAGACGCGCTCGGCTGTGACGGTGAAGGTTTTGGTTGTGACTGAGAAGGAGGCGGCTGTTGCCCAAGCGCGGAGTAACCGACAGCCAAAACAATTGCCAGGCAGAGTGAAACTCTTAACACGAGGCTCAACGGTTGGTGTTGGTCAACGCGAGTCAAACAGCTCAAACGTTTCATCGCGAGTCGCCGTCTCAGGTTCGGAATTTTGACTAACAGGGGTCTGCGAAGTTTAGCACCCAGAGGCAGCTTTGCTAAGTCTAAACAAACAAGTATTGAATGAGTTTCAATTGGGGCACGCTCCCAGGTCCGAAGAACCGGAAGTTAATAGTCCGTCCGTCAGGGCGGGTCTCGATCCTCTATTTGCTTAAGAGGCCCGAAGGGCGGGCATAAATTGTGACGCACCTGCGGCGCTCAGCAACCATGGCCGGATCTACCCGCCCTCACGGACGGGCTATTGACTTCCGGCCCTTCGGACCTAAGAGTCGAAACTGAACCCGTAGCCGTCAACCAGGCTTAGCGATAAAAGACGGGGCCTTCGCTGACCCCGTCCACCCCGCTGGTCCACTAACGTTTGCTAACACAAGCGCGTCGTATCGTGGCTTACGTTAGTTCTTCTTTTCCTTGGCCTCTTTCCGCTTTTCAGCCTCTTCCTGTTTCTTAGTCTCATGCTCGACGCGCACGACTTTTCCAGTTATCGCGCTCACCTGCACTTCGTCGATGGTGCCCTTGGCATTGCGGATGTCAAAAGAGTAAACCAGCTTGCCATGTTCTTTTTCAAGCTCGCCGCTTTCGACCGTGCCGGGTGCTCGCTTGAGCGCGATTTCCTGCGCTTGCTCTTTAGTAATTTTCGCTTGCTTCGCCAGCTTTGCTTCATTGGCGGATTCTTCCTGGCCCACGGACTTGGCCATAGCCAACGAACCACCAGTTAAGAGTGCCGAGATAAAGACTGCCAACATAAAATTCTTCTTCATTGAAACTGTCTCCTTCAGTGCTGGATAGTTAATCGTTTGAGTTACAAGCGCACCGTTCGGCGCCCACCTGTTACTCCTTGTGATGACTACTCTACAGTTAAGAAGATTACGGCAGGATTAACTCTGCTCGCAGAACACCAACTCCGCAACCTGCTCGTGATACACCTTCAGCAAGCCAGCGGTTATCTAAGATTCGGCAGGGAAATAACGAACGTGGCGCCGGCGTCGTTTGAACCGTCGAGGGCGATTGTCCCACCATGCAGCTCAGCGACCCACTTAGCTATTGATAGTCCCAGGCCCGCTCCGTTGCCGTTGAGAGATTCGTCTCGAGAACGCGCCTTATCAACCCGAAAGAAACGATCAAACACGTGCGGCTGCGCGGCGTGGGGAATTCCTGGACCAGTGTCGCTAATGACGACCTCGCTGTGTCCCACATCTTCTTTCACGCTGATGCGCACCTGGCCACCTTCAGGCGTGTACTTGATCGCGTTGTGAAGCAGGTTGAGGACCATTCGCCGGACCAGCGGTTCGTCGCCGCGAAACGCAATCTCTCGGGCAGGCGGCTGGTAAGAAATCTCCAAATCTTTTTGCGCTGCCAGCGAGCGCACTGAACGTACGCATTCGTTCAAGCTTTCGTCGAGATAAAAATCGGCCAGCACGAGGGGATACTCGCCCGCATCCGCGCGCGCGAGGGTGAAGAGGTCCTCGACCATGCGCGTCAGGCGCTGGCCTTCGTCATTCACTATCGCAAGCGACTCGCGATATTCATTTGTCGAACGTGTCTGCTGCGAGAGCGCCACCTCCGACTCCCCACAAACCACGGCCACGGGCGTGCGCAGCTCGTGTGAAGCATCGGCCATAAAGCGTTTTTGTTGCGCGAATGATTCATCCAGACGCGCCAGTAGATCGTTGAAAGAGAGTGCGAGCCGGCCCAGCTCCTGATTATTTTTCGGCACCGGCAGCCGTTCATTCAGATTAGACGCGCCGATTCGCGCCGCCTGCTCACCGTTGTTCACAACCGGCGCCAGGCTCTTCCGCGCCAGGAAATATCCACCCAGACCCGCCAGCAGGAGAGCAGCCGGAATAGCTACCGCAAAAGCCTGGCGCGCGGACTCGAGTGTCCGCTCCTGATTTTGAAGCGGCGTTGCAATCAGCAACGTGTAACTGTCCAAACCAGCCGGCAGCGACACCGCAACCGCACGAATCGCGCCGGGGCCGCTGAAGAAAGTTTCGTAGGAATGCCCCACGCTTGATGCTGAGTTTAATAGTTGGTCTAACTGCCCCTTCGCGGCCGGCAACGTGAACCAGTCATTACCGCCTGACAGGTCCTCGGGAGTATGGGAGGCTACGATCAGCCGCCGCTGCTTGTCGTAAACAATTACCTGTTGATCTTTATAACGAAAACTTCGCGCCGCCTCTTTCACCGCCTCGTCACCGGTTTGATATTCATCGCTTAACTCGCTGTTGAAATTTGAAACAAACGAGTTGGCAGTGTCGAGCAGCACGTCGTCGGTGCGTTGACGTGTGGCTCGCGCCAGATAGAAGTAAAGCGACACTGCAAAAATTATTAACATCAGGGCCAGCACGCCCGTGTACCAAAGGGTGAGCTTGACCCGCATCGAATTGAATATTGTCGACCTCATAAGAAATTACTTAGCCGGGCCTTGCCCGAAAAGTGTCAATGGGCTGAGTACGCTGTCCGCGGCAGAAGCCGCGCGTTAGTAAGGGCTCTGGTTTCTGCCAGACTTTTCGATCTTGAGCCCTCCCTAACGGTCGTGCTTCTGCTTGGCCGGAAACCCGCGTACGGCTAAGAAACATCCAGCGACGCCAGCATATAACCTGCGCCGCGCCGCGTCTGAATAAGCTTGCTTGCAAAACCATTATCTACTTTGCGCCGCAACCGGTTGATGTGGACGTCGATGAGATTGGTGAGCGGATCGAAATTCTCGTCCCAGACATGTTCTGCAATTTCCGCGCGGCTAACTACTCGCCCCTGTTCGCGCGCCAGATACTCGAGCAGGGCATACTCCTTAGTCGTTAGCGAAAGTGCGTGCCCGTTTCGCGAAGCCCGCTGCGCTCCGGTATCGAGCACGAGATCGGCGATGCTGATCGTCGCCGGGCGAACAACCTGGCCGCGGCGAAGCAAGGCCCGCAACCGCGCCAGGAGTTCGGCCACTGCAAAGGGTTTAGTCAGATAATCGTCCGCCCCGCTATCGAGACCGGTAATGCGGTCAGCGACTGTATCGCGCGCGGTAAGCATGATTACCGGCGCGGCTATGCCCGCTAACCGCAAGTCTCGGCAGACCTGAAAGCCGTCGCGACCGGGAATCATCACGTCGAGAATTACCGCATCGTAGTCGTTGACGGAAAGCTTGTAGACGGCCTCGTCTCCATCACCAACCACATCGACGGCATACGCCTGTTCACGCAAACCCTTCGCAACAAACCGCGCTATGCGTCGATCGTCTTCTACCAGCAGGATTCTCATAAAGACTAAAAGTTCCAAGCGAGCGTTGCACCATAAACATGGGCACGCGGGTAATAGAGTGGAGCGATCTGCGGAAGCAATTTCGACCGCACCGCGTTGACGTTGTTGTCGTTCTGTTTTTCATTCTCCGCGTCGAGGGCAGCGTCGTGATGCTTATGGTAAACATACCGCCCCGTAGCGTAACCAATCGCGCTTCCGAGCAGGACGTCTGACAGGAAATGGTTTCGCCCGGTGTAACGCGACAAGCTGACCGCGCTGGCGAGACCATACGCGGCAACCTGGAGCAGCGGCCGGTGCCGGCCATACTCCTGAGCGATAACTGTCGCCACCGACCAGGCGCTGCTCGCATGGCCGGAAGGAAACGAGTGACCACCATCAAAAAATTCTCCGCTCGAATGATCCACCGGCGGTCGCTGGCGCTGCGATGCTGCTTTCAACGCGGTTACCAGAATGCTGCTGTCGATCAGTGCCTCGGCGCTGAGTAAACCAGTTTCTCGCAAACGGTTGTTGTGGCTCGCGCGCCCGGTCAAATAGAGCGCGCCGGCAAGTCCGGCGGTGGCATAAGTCGAACCGAGCTGGCTGAGGTTATGGCTGATACGCAAACGATTCAAGTTGTCTCCATGCTCGACAAGCTCGCCGGAGGTGCGGCGGTCCGTGGCGATCAGGGCGATAGTTGACAGGCCAAGCGGAGCTAACCATTTCGCATCATTGCCGTGCAAATGAAACGGGGAAGTCCAAATGGCGCGTTGGTCTTTGAGAATGTTCACGAAGAATTTCTTCTCGAGGCTCGGTGTGGTTGTGACACGTGTTTTGGAGTGGTCCTTTGTCCCGGAAGTTTGCGCCCCGGCGTTAATCGAAAAAACCAGGATGAGAGCGAATAACAAGGCGCGCGGCGAGGCTGTTCGATACTTCGGAAAATGAATCCTCATAACTCGTCTCCTGTCGAACATAATAGGTAGAATTACTTATTCAGAGGGAGCGATCAATTATGTGCACTGCGCGCGACGAAGACAAGGGATACAGTCTCGAATAAGAACGGCGACTGGCGTACTGAGACACGGACGATTCAAGTTGGAAGCGCAACAGATCGTTGTCGCTAAATTCTGCCAGTTCCTCGATGAAGCCACGCGGCGATCCGACGGAGAGTTGGATCGGGAAGAAAGTATCAGGTTGGCGGCCAAGTTTGTGGGACGTTGGCAGAATGGAACGCCGCTGGTCTTATCGCCGGAAGCAAACAACCCTAATCTCGAGAAGGAGGATAACTTCGGCTACCGCGACACCGACGAGCGCGGTTTCAAGTGTCCCATCGGTTCGCACATCCAGCGTTCCAATCCGCGCGACTCGCTCGGTCCCACCGCCGACCAGGCCCTGAACACGGCGAATCGCCACCGAATATTACGACGCGGCCGCTCGTATGGACCACGGCCGCAAGATCGTCGCGTTGATGACCGCATCGATCGCGGCCTCCACTTCCTTTGTCTCAACAGCGACATCGAG
>DASYMB010000400.1:0-6466 GCA_036009285.1 Pyrinomonadaceae bacterium
TGCGCCCAGCGTCTTCATAAACCGCTTCGCTTCCCCGTAGCGAAATTTTGGATCGTTGGCCTCGATCACCAGGAAAAATTTGTCACGCGTCGCGAGCGCAAAATTTGGCGCGTTAAAAACGGGATGATAGGGCTGCGGGAGTTTATTCAAGACCAACATCCCTAACACTGCCGCAAACGAAGCTACCAAAACGGTGCACTCAAAAGTGATCGGAATAAAGGCCGGCCAACTGTTGTAGGGCTTGCCGCCGACATTCAACGGATAGTCGATCACTTCCATCCAGTACTGCATGAAAAAGCCGCCCAGCGCTCCGAGTATTCCGCCGATTAAAACAATCAAAGGCAAACTTGTACGCGTAAATCCAATGGCCTCGGTAAGTTCTTCAATGGGATAAGGCGAATAGCCATTGATGCGCCGATAGCCTGCTTCGTGCGTGCGGCGCGCCGCCGCAACCAGGTCCGACGGGTTATCAAATTCCGCCATGATGCCGTAGAGAGCCGGCGCCCGTCGCCCTCTGCCATGCCGAGCGCCCGCCGTCGCATGATCAAAAGGCTCCGGGTCCTCTAAATCATGTTCCCATGGCTCTTCTTTTGGATCGTTTTCAGCCATTGCCTTCTTTTGTAATGCAAACTGTTAGTTTGCGAACCTTCGTTGCCACCCAGTTGCGTCTTCGCCACGCCAACGCAAACTAACAGTTTGCTCTACGCTTGCGACTCACCCTCCGTAGGTCCTCCCTATTTCCTGCGCCTGCCTCCTGCGCCTGCCACCTGCTCCTGCCGTCTACTCCTCTACTTCCGCTTCCGGCAAGATCGTGCGCATCTCGAAAATCGAAATCATTGGCAGGAAGCGGATGAACAAGAACAACAGGGTAAAGAAGAACCCAATCGTCCCGATAAACATGGTCCAGTCCCACATCGAGGGTTGATACATGCCCCACGACGAAGGCAAAAAGTCGCGATGCAGACTGGTGACCACAATCACGAATCGCTCCAGCCACATTCCGATGCTGACGACGATCGAGATAAACCACAGCACCAGCAGGTTGGAGCGAATCTTCTTGATCCAGAGAAACTGCGGCGTAATGATGTTGCAAAGAATCAGCGCCCAGTAGTAGTAAGCGTAAGGCCCGTGCATGCGGTTCCAAATCATGTAGCGCTCGTAACGATTGCCGCTGTACCATCCGAAGAACGCTTCAATAATGTAGCCGTAGCCGACAATCAATCCCGTCGCGAGCATCACCTTGGCCATGTTGTGCATGTGGCGCATGGTAATAAAACTTTGCAGACCGAATACTCGGCGCAACGGAATTGTCAGTAACAGGACCATCGCGAAACCGGCATAGATGGCCCCGGCAACGAAGTAAGGCGGAAAGATCGTTGCGTGCCAACCGGGAATGATGCCCACCGCGAAATCGAAACTCACGATGGTGTGCACCGACAGAACTAAGGGCGTCGCCAGGCCAGCCAAAAGCAGATACGCCATTTCGTAACGATGCCAGTGTCGTGCCGAACCGCGCCAACCCATCGCCAGCATTCCGTAGACAATTTGAAACGGTTTGCTGCGCGCGCGATCGCGCAAAGTGGCGAAGTCGGGAATGAGACCGACGAACCAGAACAGCGCCGAGACAGTGGCGTAAGTGGAAACCGCAAACACGTCCCACATCAGCGGACTGCGAAACTGCGGCCAGATCCCCATGGTGTTGGGATAGGGAAATAACCAATAAGCGAGCCACGGACGGCCCAGGTGCATAATCGGATACATGCCGGCTTGCGCGACTGCAAATAAAGTCATTGCCTCGGCGAAGCGGTTGATCGACGTGCGCCATTGCTGACGCAGCAGCAGCAGAATTGCCGAGATCAACGTGCCGGCGTGGCCGATCCCGATCCACCAAACAAAATTCAGAATATCCATTCCCCAGGCTACTGGAATGTTGACGCCCCAGAGTCCGATGCCGACGAAGAGCAATTGGGTGATCGTCAGCAGCATGAGTTGGAACAGCACAAACGAGATTGCAAAACCGACGAACCACCAGATCGGCGTCTTTCGCTTCAGCACGATCGAGCTGATCTTGTCGGTCACGGAAGCAAACGTCAGCCCGGGCGCGACTACGGGCGTCGTCGTGTGAATATGAGCTTCGTGATGTGGCTGGTCTGGCATCTTGTCAGAACCACCTGCGTTAGGGGGTGGCTTTGCTTGTCAGAACCACCTGCGGTAGCGGGTGGCTTTTGCTTGTCAGAACCACCTGCGGTAGCGGGTGGCTTTGCTTGTCAGAACCACCTGCGTTAGCGGGTGGCTCCTCTTGTATTTCCACCTGGACAGGCAGGAATGCCTGTCCTACTTAATGTCCGGGTTCGGGTTCCTGAGCGCCGTCAAATAAGTCGTGCGCGGCTTCGTGTTCAACTCCGCCAGCAATGAATAGTTTCGCTGTTCCGCCTTCAGTTTAGAGACACGGCTGCTGGGATCGTTGACGTCTCCAAAGACGATCGCCTCCGTTGGGCAGACCGCCTGACAGGCCGTCACGATTTCCCCGTCGCGCACTTTTCTTCCTTCAAGTTCCGATTGAATCTTCGCGCCCTGAATGCGCTGCACGCAGTAAGTGCATTTCTCCATCACGCCGCGGCTGCGCACGGTCACCTCCGGATTGCGCATCAACTGATAGGTCGGCGTCTCCCAATCCTGATACAAAAGAAAATTAAATCGGCGAACTTTATACGGGCAGTTGTTCGAACAATACTTCGTGCCGACGCAGCGGTTGTAGACCATGTCGTTGAGGCCTTCAGCGCTGTGGACCGTGGCATGTACCGGACACACCGGCTCGCACGGCGCGTTCTCGCAATGCATGCAGGGCACCGGCATGAAATTCGTCGCTTCGGGATGGCTTGCGTCTTCGCCTTTGAAGTAAGTGTCGACGCGAATCCAGTGCATCTCGCGACTACGAACGACCTGCTCTTTGCCGACGATTGGAATATTATTTTCTGACTGGCAGGCTATCGTGCAGGCGTTGCAGCCGACGCAGTTGTTTAGATCGATCGCCATGCCCCAGGCGTAGTTCAAGCCGTTGCCCTGGTCCTTGTAATCGAAAAGTTCCGGATGATAGAGCGTGTCGTCGGGCGCCGGATCATGCGTTTCACCCGCGGGCGTGCCCTTTAAGTATTCTTCAAGCGTCTGTGAACGCAGGATGTCGCGGTCTTCTTTGCTGAAGTTGCGATCCTCCAACATGAAATGGAGCTGCGTGACCGCCAGCAGATATTGCACGTTGGCTTTTTCAACCTGAACGCCGCTCGCGGTCCAGGGCGAATCCGCGGTGCGAATTTCGTAGGCGTTGAAACCCTGGCCGCTGCCGACGCGACCGGCGCGCTTGCGGCCGTAACCGAGATGAATCGTGATAACACCGTCTGGTTGGCCCGGCGTGATCCAAGTCGGCACCGCATCGCTAAAGGTTCGTCCCTGGTGAGTTATCTTTATGGTGTCAACGTAAATGTCGCCGCCTTTTTTGCCGATAGTTTTTGTGAGACCAAGTTGCCTGGCAGTGTTTGGACTAACCAGCGCGGCGTTGTCCCAGGTGAGTTTTGAGAGGGGCTTCGGCAACTCCTGCAACCAGCCGTTGTTTGCAAAGCGGCCGTCGTAGATTGTCGGATCGGTGCGGAAAACAAGCTCAAACGTTCCGTTTGTTGAGCTCTCCCTGACGATCGGGCTTCCGCTTGCCGGGACTGCGGACGTCCCGCCCGTATTCGTGGCCGAGGCATCCGTCTTCGCCGAAACACTCTTCACCGGCAACGCCGTGTTGGGAACAAATCCGTCGTGCACACACTTGCGCCACCAAGATTCGAAGTCACCCGACGGAGTAGGCTGAGAAGTTGGCGTCGCCGCGCCCTCCCTTACGGTCGGGCTACTGCCCCGGCCACTTGCGGTTTCGTTTCCTGCCCCTGCCGTCTGCCGTGTGCCGTCTGGTTGCGGGCTCGCTCCGCGCCAATAGTCACGCACGATGTCGTAAGGCTTCTTGTCATACTGCGGCGTGAACACGGCCAGCAATTCATGCGCGCTCTTGCTTTGATAGAGCGGCTCGATCAACGGCTGCACGATACTCACGGTGCCATCGTAAGCGCGCGTATCGCTCCACGTTTCCAGGTAGTGTGATTCCGGAATGTTCCAGTGACACAAGTCTGAGGTTTCATCTTTATATTGACTGAGATGAACCCGCAGCTTCGTCTTGAACATCCGATTTTTGTCGAGCTTCAGATCGGCAGGCGTGTTGTAAACCGGATTGCCGCCCACGATCACCAGCAACTCAACCCGGCCGCCATCAATGTCGTTAAGTAGCTCCTGCAGCGACTCTCTCTGATCGACTGAATTGGCTTCGACCGGATCGGTGTAGAACACTGTCGTGCCGACGTTACCGAGCGCGTCATTCATGACATGGGCCAACGCGTGAACTTGCGCCGGCGCCTCTTTTCCGGCGATGACGATGCTGGCGCCTTTGTGTTGTTGGAGGTCGCGAGCGACGGCATCAAGTCCGCTGGTCGAAGTCGATCCGGCGACGTTTTTGACGCCGACCCCAGCAGCAATCGCATTTGCAGCTTTCAATAGCTCACTCGGCTTGATTGACCAATGATGATCCGCACTCGCGCCAGTTGTTGTCGGCGTCGTTTCGATCACATAGAGACGGCACATCAAATCAGAAGGTTCTGTTCTCGCGTTGGTGTCGAACTGAATATTTGGGCTCCTACTCGCCCCTTGCCGCCGGCGCGCCGCAAAGTCACGCGCGTATTTAAGTGTTCCCGGATGCGCGGAAAGGAAATCGGCGTCGAGCGAGAGAATGCGATCGGCTTTGCGGAAGTCGTAGCTGGTCTGCAACGGTTGACCGAAAGCCATCACGGCGCCGGCGCGCGCGTTGTCGTTGTTCACCGGTTCATACTGATGCCACTTCGCGAGGGGAAACTCCGTCAGTATCCCTTTAATCTGCGCGGCAAGTGTCGGCGAAGTGATTGTCTCCGTCAGGAAACGCAAACCCGCGCCCTGCTTCGGCCGTTGTTCATCAAGCGCCGTGCGCATCTCGCCGACGAAGGTGGACCAGGTGCGAGATTCTTCTCGATAGAGCGGAATCTGCGAGCGGTCCGGATCGTAGAGACCGAGGACTGACGCTTGGGAGAAAATGTCTGTAGCACTGGAGCCGCGATCCTGTGGGTCGCCGTTGCGACTATTTGGATGATCGGGATTTCCTTCTAACTTCGTCGGCCGCCCTTCGTTGCTTCGCGCCAGCAACGGCGTGGCGATGCCGCCGAGCGATGAAGCGGTGGCGAAGAAGAGCGCCTTTCCGGGAATGCTGTCTTCGGGCTGCTTGACGTTGGGAACAATCTTCTCGGGAGGCTGAAAAACGCAGCCGCTCAAGCCGGCGAGCGCCAGCGATGCGCCCATCAACTTCAGGAAGGTGCGACGCTCAACCGGATCGTTCCACTCTTCGGCGTGCTGCGGATATTCGCGTTCGACAAACTCACGAAACTCCGGTGCGTCCGCGAGTTCTTCAAGACTGCGCCAATAGCTCTTGGATTTGTCAGAACCACCTGCGTTAGCGGGTGGATCATTCACCGCGAAAGAAGCGCCCGCTGAAGAGCGGCCCGCTAACGCAGGCGGTTCTGACATTTCCTGTAGCGCGAGTACGCGCTCACGCATCAGCTTGAAATTTATGTGTCGGTCTTCGGACATTTCCAGCTCACAACTATTCGGGCTTCGCGCATTGCAGGCAAGATGCCTGGGCTCGCAGCATTAGCGGTGACAGGTCGAACAGCTCGTTAATATTTTGGGCGGTTGAATGTGATAGCCCGCAACCAGCGAGCTACCTTCTGCGACTTCTTCTTTCGTCTTATTCTCCGGTCGCCACTCCATATCGAAGATTTTTTCTTTTGGTCGCACAAATTTTTCCGGGTTTCGATGACAGCCGAGACACCACTCCATTTGCAGCGTCGACGCCTGATAAGCAATCGGCATCTGATCGACGCGGCCGTGACACGTCGAACAGCCCACCCCTTTATTCACATGAATGCTGTGATTGAAATAAGCGTAATCAGGAAGGTCGTGCACTCTGACCCACTCGATCGGTTTGCCGCTGCGAAAGCTGTCACGGACCGGCTCGAGATAAGGGCTCTCAGCCCAAATCTGTTTATGGCAATTCATGCAGGTGTTAGTCGGCGGCATCCCAGCCGAGGCAGCAATTTCAACTGACGTATGGCAGTAGCGGCAATCAATGCCATCGTCGCCGACGTGGTGCTTATGACTAAACTGGACCGGCTGTTGTCGTTCAACCCACTGTCCGGTGTTCCAGGATGAACGATTCAGTTCCGCGGTTACCCAAAGCGCAGCCACGAGAATAAAAACCGCGCCATAAATCGTCAGCTTGGCAAGCGCGTTCGTACTGTGATGAAAAATCTGTGGCATCGCCGCAGGTTTACTAATCCGTCTTTGAAGTCAG
>DASYMB010000401.1:0-11718 GCA_036009285.1 Pyrinomonadaceae bacterium
TCCGCGCTCGAGCGATACGCACCCGGTCTGGGAACCTCCGGCTTTCAGATGCTTGTCTGGGCTTTCTTCATCAGCACCGTCGTTCTCTATCACGGCACCTTCACAGTCAATTCTCTAGCGCACATTTTTGGTAAGCGCCGCTTTCCCACCGACGACAATAGCCGCAACAATGTCTTTGTTGCCGTCATCACCCTCGGCGAAGGCTGGCTCAACAATCATCACCACTACGCTGCATCCGAGCGGCAGGGCTTTTACTGGTGGGAAATTGATATCTCGCATTACATTCTCACCGCGCTCTCCTGGTTGGGAATAGTTTGGGATCTCAACACTCCTCCGCCTGATTTGACTTCGGTTCGTAGAATCGCATCAGCAAGCAATGCGCTGGAAGCGGTTGCGGAGGCGGCAGTGTTTAGTTCCGAGTGAGTCAGCGTCTGTTGTCAGGAACGTCTGCCGTAGCGGGTGGGAACGCACCGAGATCAGTTCAAACTAACTGCTGAAGATTACTCGTTGCGATCTACTTGCCGGTGGTAGAGTTTGACCCTCGCTCACTTTTACTCGACTCGAAAACTCAACCTACCCCCAACCTCTGAAAGGAGGAATACGACCATGAAGCGACTTCTATTTTTACTGCTCGCCATCTGTTTTTGCGCCCTCGTGTTTTTGCCTGCTTCGAGGCGGGTGCAGGGACAAGGCGGCATCGACACATCCAAGTGGTATCGCCTCATCGCGAAGCACAGTGGCAAGTGCCTCGATATGCGGTACGCGAATCTCATCGACGGCGAGCACCTGATCCAGTATGACTGTCACTCCGGCGACAATCAGAAGTTCAGTTTCGTTCCGTCGGCAGCGGTTACTATCAGATCGTAGTGGGTCACAGCCGCAAGTGTCTGGACCAGATTGGCGCAAACTACAACGACGGCGGAATCATCGGACAGTATGGCTGCCATTCCGGCCAAAACCAGCAATGGCTGCCTGCTTACAGCAGCGGCTATTACCAATTCAACGTGCGCCACAGCGGCAAGAATATGGACGTGCTGAATGGCTCATACTCTAATGCCGCGCAGCTCATTCAGTACTATGCACACGGAGGGGACAACCAACAATTCAGCCTCGATGAGACCACCGCGCCCTGTGCCGATGCGGACGACGACGGTTTCTGCACCACTTACGACTGCAACGATAACGATCCGGATATTTATCCGGGCGCGCCGATCTACTGCGAGTCGAGCGTGGATCGCAATTGTAATAGTGTAGACGACTATGAAGAGTGTTACGGTTACTAGGTGAATTTACGCGGCCCGGCACGCCTCTCGATGAGGCGGCAGAGTTGCCTTTTGGACCACAGCCTGCGACCACGCGTGCCGACAATGGGAGCGTGTCGCAGGCTGCGGCGTTTCCGCAAAAAATTGCCTCGTAATTCCGCAAGCCGTGAGGCGCCGGCGTCGCTGGATTTGCGGGAGTTCCATGAATATAGTTAGTGATGCAGTTTACCGGTTTGCCGACGCTTACACTTGGCTCTGTCCAATTCGAACTAAAGATGACTTCAACCAGGAGAACACTCAACGCCTTCAAGTACGACACAGATAAGGCGCAGCACACTCACTACCTGCGCAATTATGAGGACTACTTTGCTCCGCTCGCCGACAGCGATATCCGGCTGCTCGAGCTCGGTGTTTATCACGGCGGTTCACTGCAACTGTGGCGTGATTATTTCGGGAAGGGATCGATCGTCGGCCTCGATCTGAATCCCGTTAACATCGACGGGCCGACCGATAGAATCAGACTCTACCAGGGCGCACAGCAGGACACTCAGCTTCTCGATCGCATCGCGCGCGAGTGTGCTCCCGAGGGCTTCGATATCATAATCGACGATTGCTCCCACGTCGGCGAACTGACGCGCGTCAGTTTTTGGCATCTCTTCGACAAACACCTCAAGACCGGCGGCATCTATGTCATTGAGGATTGGGGGACCGGCTATTGGGATAGTTGGCCCGACGGAGTTCGCTATCGACCATCACCACAAACTGCCTTCAGTCCGTTTCATCATCGCCTGAGCCGGGCCCTTACCAGGCTTAATAATAGTGCCTTCGCTGCGAAGGTCCCTTTAGCGCGACGGTTCGTCTCCGGCGCTAAGAGAGGTTTGCAAAGAAGAAGATTTCGAAGTCACGACTTCGGCATGGTTGGTTTTATCAAGGAACTCATTGACGAGTGTGGCATGGCCGATATCACTCATGAGACCAATGGCCTGGGAAACCAACGCGCCTCCAGATTTCGCGAGTTGCGAATTTCGCCGAGCCACCTGTTCGTGATCAAAGCTTGAACTCCAAAATATATCTACCGCTGGGAGCGCTGGCATCCTGCCTGCAATGAGCGCGAAGCGCGAAGGTTCCATGTCGCAGAAACCACAAATTTCCCGAACAGAGTATCTTCACTTTCTATCGCTGCCGACGCGTTGGATGGACAACGACGTCTACGGTCACGTTAACAATGCCCTTTACTACGCCTTCTTCGACACTGCGATCAATGAGTATCTGATTGCCGAAGGAGGCCACGACATTAGAACGGGGAGGGTGTTGGCCTTCGCGGCGGAGTCACAATGTCAGTATCTAAGTCCGCTGGCCTTCCCCGGTGTGATTGATATTGGACTGCGGGTCAGCAAGTTGGGAAATTCGAGCGTGCGTTATGAGCTCGCGATTTTCAAGCAAGGTGAAAGCGTCGCCGCGGCCGTCGGCTATTTCGTCCACGTCTTTGTGGATCGAGAGACGCAGCGGCCAGTGTCGATGCCGGCGACAATTCGTGCCGCGCTCGAACGTCTTGTGTTGCCCGCGCTCCTAGTGAAGAGCTTGAACTATGAGTCGGGCGGCACTCACTAAAGGGTGATTAAAGGACTGTGCTATAAACATCTTTCCCTTTGGACTTTTTTAACCGGCCGATTCCGCAGGCTACGTAATGGAGGCGATGGATAAATGACGATGACAGATTTTCGCGCACTGAAGTTGATGCGAGTGCTTTTGCTTGCCGGCGCTCTGTTGACCTTCACCCAACCCGCAGCGGCGCAGACGCTGCCGAGCGAGAGACCCGAAAAGTTAGAGCCGACGAATTACGGTTTTGACTACGTTCGCCGCGACGTGATGATTCCCATGCGTGACGGCGTGAAGTTGCACACTGTGATCCTGGTTCCCAAAGGCGCTAACGCGGCGCCGATCCTGCTCACGCGAACGCCATACAACGCCACCGAGCTCACCACTCATACTGAAAGCTCACACCTTGGACCAAGTCTGTATGGCTACGACAACGCCACCGATGTGATCGTCGAGGGCGGCTACATTCGCGTCGTGCAGGACATACGCGGCAAGTATGGTTCGGAAGGCGACTACGTTATGAACCGGCCGCTGCATGGTCCGCAGAATCCGACGCCCGTAGATCACGCCACGGACACCTACGACACGATCGATTGGTTAGTAAAAAATATTCCTGAGACCAACGGCAAGGTTGGCATCCTCGGAATTTCCTACGACGGGTTTTTACCGTTGATGGCGCTTGTCAATCCGCATCCGGCGTTGAAAGTTTCAGTGCCGATGAATCCGATGGTTGACGGCTGGCGCGGCGACGACTGGTTTCACAACGGCGCGTTTCGGCAACAGGGCATGAGCTACATTTACGATCAGGAAGCGACGCGCGCGAACGATGCGAAGTGGTGGACCAGCCACTTTGACGACTACGACATGTTCATGGAAGCGGGCTCGGCGGGTGAGCTCGGAAGACGCCGCGGCCTCGAGCAAGTCGGCTTCTGGCGCAAGCTGCTTGAGCATCCGAGCTACGACGCTTTCTGGCGCGACCAGGCGATGGACAAAATTCTCGCGGGCCAGCCGCTGAAGGTGCCCGTGATGCTGGTGCATAGCCTCTGGGATCAGGAAGACATCTATGGCGACATCGCGGTCTACAAAGCGATCAAGCCGAAGGACACTAACAACAACAAGGTGTTTCTCGTCATGGGTCCCTGGCATCACGGCCAGGAGATTAGGGAAGGCAGCGCGCTCGGCGCCATCAAATTCTCGAGCGATACAGCGCTCACGTTCCGCCAGGAAATACTACGACCGTTTCTCGACCACTATCTTAAAGACGCACCTAAGCCGGACATCGCCACAGTGACCGCGTTTGAAACGGGAACGAACAAATGGCTGCGACTGCCTGCGTGGCCCGCCGGCTGCGCGAGCGGCTGCACTGTCCGGCCCACGCCGCTATACCTCAAGGCAGGTTGGAAACTGAGCTTTGACGCGGCGAAATCGGGAGACGACCCTTACGCGGAATACATTTCCGATCCTGCCAAGCCGGTGCCCTTTCGCGCGCGGCCCATCGATGGCAGCACCTGGAGACAGTGGCTGGTTGACGATCAACGCGAAGCATCCGGACGACCCGACGTCGCGGTGTTTGTCTCGGAGACTTTAAGTGCTCCGCTAAAGATCAGTGGCGAGCCCATAGCGAATTTGATCGCTTCCACCAGTGGCACTGATTCGGATTGGGTGGTGAAAGTGATCGACCTGTATCCCGACGAGGTAGCGGGCCAGCCGAACATGGGTGGTTATCAGTTAATGATTTCGGCTGACATCTTCCGCGGCCGCTATCGCGAGAGTCTGGAGACGGCCAAACCCCTCGCCGCGAATGTTCCACTGCGCTACCGGTTTGCGTTGCCGACAGCCAATCATGTCTTTTTACCGGGCCATCGCATCATGGTGCAGATCCAGTCGAGCTGGTTCCCGCTTTACGATCGCAATCCCCAGACGTTTGTGCCGAACATTTTCTGGGCCAAGCCGGGAGACTACCGCAAAGCAACACAAAGGATCTATCACACCGCCGGCGACGCTAAACAGCAGAGCTTCATTGAGCTGCCGCTCGTCGCGAAGCCTTGATCTTGTTTGGAGTGCGGCGGCAAGTCAGCGCGACCCAGCTTTGGATTCACCAAATGCCAGTTGTAAACAAACTAAAGCGCTGCCAATCGTAAAGCAAACTGTTAGTTTGCGATCCGATCCGTAAATCGATAGTTTGTGACAACCACGAATCCGCAAACTAACAGTTTGCTTTACAAATAATGTCTAACTCAACTGACAGTGCCGAAACCGTCGAGGCGATCCTGCAAATTGAACGCGACATCATGGCGGCGATCAAGAGCAAGGACGCGACCGCGCTTGCGCCCATGCTTGCAGACGATTTCATTTATCGAACGCACTTCGGCGCTGAAGCTGACAAGGCGGAGTTCCTGCAGAGCATCGCGTCGTTTCCGGTGGAGATTCTTTCAATTCGTGGCGAGGAATTGAAGGTGAATGTTTATGGCGAAACCGCCGTACTCACGGGAGTGCAGCGTGCTGAGGCGCGAGCGCCTGAAGGACAAGCAGAGGAAAGCGCCGTTGCTTTTACCGACATCTTCATCAGGAGCGAAAGACGCTGGTTGATGAGTTTGGCTTACGGAGTTGAATTACCATCCGAATCGCACGAGGATCCATCGACGATAGTCTTCTAAACGAACTCGTGGGGCGCGATTAGTTGGCAAATAAAAAAGGAGCAGTCGGCAGGGCAGTCGGCAGGTAGAAATCCCGCGCTTTTAGACGGCTGATTTTCCGTGCTCCTGCGCCTGCCTACTGCGCCTGCATACTCGGCTTTTAAGCAGCTAATTCGCAGACCAGCACTTCCAGTTGCAAACGCGCGCCTTTTGGACCACCACCTCCGAGCGAAGATTTTATGGCCAGATCGGCGGCGGCTATTAGCTGGATGCCGCGGGCAATCCTGGCCGCATCGCTGCGCTGCAGGGTATTCATGAAAGCGTCGCGTTTTGCGGGTGGCCCATAGATGAGCCGGTAAACCTCCTCACGCTTGCCGCGCTTCAGCAGTTCTTTGGCTAGGGCCAGCCGGTGGTAATTACCCGCAATCAGACCGAGCAGCATGACCGGAGCCACGTCGTCTTCCAACAAGCGGTGGAGCGTCTCGAGCGCGCGACGGCGATCGCCGGCAACCAGTTGATCTCCCAAATCGAAATTCGAAAGTTCACGCGAGCGACCGATTAACTGTGCGATCAACTCAGATGTGATCTGTCGTGTCTCGAGTGCAGCGGACGCGAGTTTATCCAACTCCGAAGCGAGGGTTTGCAGGTTAGTGCCTACGAGTCTGACGAGTTCAGTCAGCACGCGATCATCGCCCGTTGTCTTCAGTTCCTTCAAACGGGTTCGAGCCCAGGCTTTCGCTTCAGCGTCTTTCACGGCAGGGAACTCAACCAGCGTACAGCTTGTCAACAGAGACTTCGTCAGCTTCTTACGTTTGTCGAGCTCGTCGGCGACAAAAATCATCACCGTGGAATCCACCGGACGACTCAAGTAGCGAACAAAAACTTCTTCATCCGCCTCGCGCAGCTTCGCAAAATCTTTCACGCGAACCACCCGGCGCTCAGACATCATGGGCAGTTGCTCCGCCGCCGCGACTGCCGCCATCGCTGAGTCGGTCAGGAGACTGAAGGATGATTCGTTGAAATCGCGCAGCAGGGTGCCGCTCAGTGCAGCGTCGCTGATCGTCCGTGCCGCAACGTCACGCAGGTAGGTTTCACAGCCGACTAGTAAATAGAGAGGTTGCACGCGACCTGAGGCGATAGCACGATCGAGGTTGGCGCGGGCGAGCGTGGTCATTTCGGGATCTGAATCGCGTTAGTCAAAGTGGAAACAATACTCTCGGCGAAGTTGCGGGCCATGCGCTGCACCGCCGGGTCTTCTTCGTTGAAAAAGTTGCGCGGGTCGTTCGCGAATTCATACTCCCCGCGAAACACGAAGTTCTGATTGTCGTAAAGCACGCGATTTTCAGTTTGGTCGCGTACGGTCACGGCGGCTTCGATGGTCACCTCAAAAATTCTGGCCCGCCCGCGATCGTCAAGCAGCACGCCGCCATAATTAAAACTCTTAATGACGCCTTCGATAACTGCGTCGGCCCCCTCGCGGCTGCCCTGCACGCGCAGGCCGCGACCGCGATGAATCAGCTCGTTAACCACGGCATCTGTGAAGCGGGATTCGATCTTATAGCGTAGTGCGTTGTTCTGGAATGCCGGGACCGCCACCGTTTTGATGCGCGTGGGAAGTTGATTTTTCGTTACCGGCTTATAGCATTCGGCAAATCCGGAAACGAAAAACAGCACTAGCAGAAATGCTGACAAACGAAAAACTTTTGGCATCGAAAGCTCTCAATCCGAAAGGTGGAATTTGCGTGAAAGTCGAGCTTGATTCTCTCGCACAGTTAAGGCTTAAGCAAGTTTGGCCGTTAGCGCTTTGTGCCCCAGTTTGATTTTTCTCTGTGCAACCTCCGTGTCCTCTGCGCCTCTGTGGTGAGCAATTGCTAATTAAGAAGATCCACCACAGAGACGCAGAGCACACAAAGGACGCACAGAGATTAGCTCATGGATCTGTTGCTCGTGTGGTGGCGTCTTCGCGGTTTAGTTTCCTTCCCCGGCTTATTGATATTAGAATCTCCCGACTCAACCACTCAACATTCCGAAGGAGGCCCACATGCCTACGCCGAAACGCCGGAAAGCATCGCCCGCAAAATCTGCACGCTCCAGTACAAAAACCGCGCGCACGAAAATTGAGGCGCCTTCCGAAGCCGCGGAAGTAATGCTGTTTCCCGTTCCTCGCACGAAGAAGAAGGTCCAGTCCATTCGGCTTACCAGCCACAAGGCGCGCAGCCGTTGGTTTCAGACACGCGCTTCGTGGCCGGTCCGCGAAGCCCCGGTTAATAAATTGGTTCGTGAACGTCAACGAGTTGAAAAATCATTGGCCACGCCGGCGGATATAACCGCTCAATGGGAATGCGTAGGCCCGACAAACATCGGCGGCAGAATAACCTGCCTTGCTTATCACCCAGCGCATCCCGAACGCATCTGGGCCGGAGCAGCAGGCGGCGGCGTTTGGCAGAGCAAAGACGCGGGCCAGTCGTGGCAGTCGTGCTGGAACGATCAGGATATTCTGGTTATCGGATCGTTGGCCGTCGATTCGCAAAACGCCGACACGATTTACTGTGGAACCGGTGAAGCAAATTTATCGCTCGACTCCTATCCGGGAGTCGGACTCTACGCGAGCAAAGATGCGGGCCGCACCTGGCAGTTGCTGGCGTCGCCGGAGAGAAATGGAATTCCCAGCGGCATCGGAGTGATTGCGATCGATCCCTTTGATTCGCAACACTTGCTGATTGGCGGCGTTGGTTATGCGGAAGTGAGTTTTGCCGGAAAGAGTTTTGGCGGAATATATACATCGTTTGATGGTGGCGTGTGTTGGAAGCGCGAGACTTTTATCTCAACTCAAAACTACTGGTGTCACTCGATCGTTTTCCATCCCGCGCAGCCAGGGACCATCATCGCCACTTTCACCGAACAGGGATCGCGGAGCGGCATCTGGCGCTCGACTGACGGCGGCAGGAATTGGCTACACCTGACTAAGGGGCTGCCTGACCCGCCGCTCTTCGGCCGCACCAGTCTCGCCATTAGTCGATCAAAGCCCGACGTGCTTTACGCTTTCGCTGCGGATGAGAGTAGCGAGAGCAGCGATCTAATGCTCGGCGTCTTTCGCAGCGCGAATGGTGGTGATAGCTGGAAGTCGATCGCGGGAAATCATTTCGCCGACGAGGGGCAGATTTCTTACAACAATACCATCGTGGTCCACCCTACCGATCCCAACTATGTAATCTGCGGCGGAGTCGATTTACACGTTACCAAAAATGCCGGTAAGAGCTGGCGGCATGCCAGCCGCTGGTATCTCGATCGCGGCGATCCTAAGGGCGCTCACTCGGATCATCACGCGGTTTTGATGCCGCCCACGGTTCCTGGTCTGGTCTATGATGCGAACGACGGCGGCCTTGACGTTAGCGAGGACGGCGGACTTAACTGGAAAAATCGCAGCAACGGACTGGCAGTAACGATGTTCTACGATCTCGACGTGGCGCCGGGCAATGGACTTGTTTTTGGCGGCGGCGCGCAGGACAACGGCACGGTGGTTACCAACACCGGCGCCGGCAGCAGCTTCTTCCGAATTTATGAAGGCGACGGCGGCTGGATCGTTTTTGATCCGCACGATGCGGGCCATCTCTACTGTTCGGTCTACAACCTCGACATCAGGCGTTTCCACGGCAGAGTTCATAAGAACGTTTCTCCGCCCGCGTCAAAAAAGGAGCAGGCGTCCGTTTGGATGTGCTTCATTACTTTAGACCCGTCAGACTCGAAAACTGTTTTCACCGGCTCGTATAGAGTGTGGCGGACCAGGAACGATGGAGAAAACTGGCACGTCATCTCGCCGTCTTTGGATGGTAGTTCCATATCGGCAATAGAAGTTGCGCCGGCCAATCCGAAACGGATTTATGTGGGAACAGAGAATGGTGGATTCTTCCGCAGCCTTGACGGGGGCGACACGTGGAGCCCGAACATTTCCAGCTCAATGCTCCCGGGTCACACCATCACGCGTATCGAGAGCCATCCAAAGAATGCGAATCTCCTGTTTGCGACTGTGGCAAATTTCGGCCACTCCCATGTTTTTCGCACGATGGATGGCGGTCTTACCTGGGAAGACGTGGACAAAGGTCAGCTTCCAGATGTGCCGCATCACGTGGCCGTGATACGAGGCGACGAACTTGATAAGGTTTACGTGGGCAACGATGCGGGAGTTTTTGTACTGGATACGGCGGCGAGGACCTGGATGAATCTTACTAAGAACCTGCCGAACGCGATGGTAGTCGACCTCGTCTATCACGATCAGGACCGAGCACTGAGTGCAGCCACATACGGTCGCAGCATCTGGCGACTGAAACTCGCGTAGGACAGACATTCCTGTCTGTCCCTCTTCCGCGAGCTTTAACGTAGAACAGATACTCTTGTCTGTCCAATTGTTTTCGCGAGTTATTAATTTGCCAAGTCCCAGAGGGACGAAATGTTTATAGCTACTCGTCAAGAAAGAATTCAAAGCCCATTTATGGGCGAAAGCCTAAACATTTCGCTACTAGCGGAGCCGAGGTTTTTATTCGTGCAATCCGTTCTATAAATATTCTGCCGCTACGCGGCCCCGGCAAGAGTGTTTACAAGCTTTTAGCGACTCGCCCTTGAGACAGTTTTAAGCACGCGATCGCTGAACAATTGATCGCCGTTAGCTCCCACCATGCCGCTTCTGAAACCATTCAGACCTCCGACGAAGATTGTCGTCCGGCTCACCCTTTTTCGAATGCGTTGGTTCGAGCTCACTCGATGAATCCGCACCCGAACCCTTCTTCTCATCGCCGCCTGATTTTTTGTCTCTCTTGGTAGCGTCTTTTCCCTCGGTAGCATCTTTCCCAGTTGTATCATCTTTTCCCATACGCAGATTATAGCAACCTCATCGGTCGCACCCAATTTCCTCGATGTGCTATTTGTGTTTCCTCGTAAAGCGAGCGGTTAGTTTGCGGTCCAGTGCCGCGTCACCTGATTTTTCGATATTTCCCAGCGATTTGTGGCTTTTTGCGGTTGTACGCGGAGGGTTTGTCGGTATACGCGGAGGATTTGCAGGTGTACGCGGAGGGTTCGCGCGTGTGCGTGGAAGGTTTGCAGGTGCGCACGGAGGGTTTGAACTAATGAATTGAAGTTTAAGTTGTGGATTTGATGGTGTCGGCCATCTTGACCGTCTCGACCGCTGCTTTTATGTCGTGGACGCGCACGATGTGGGCGCCCTTCAGGATGGCGGCGGTCATGGTGGCGAGGCTGCCTTGGAGACGTTGTTCGACGGGAGCGGGGTTGCCATCAGTATCGGCGAGAATGCGGCCGACGAAGGATTTTCGCGAAGTGCCGATCAGAAGAGGGAAGTCGGGAAAGGCGGCGATGAGCTGATCGAGTTTGGCGATTAGTTCGATATTCTGTTCCTGGCTTTTGCCGAAGCCAATACCCGGATCGATGACAATTGATTCGGGCTTCACCCCGCGTTGTTCAGCGATCGCGATACTGCGGCGGAGACTACTCTCAACTTCTTCGAGGATATCGGCGACCGGTGGCAGACTGTGCAACGCGCCACGCGTTCCGCGCGAATGCATTAGCACCAGACCAGCGCCTGACTTCGCCGCCTCGTCCGCTATCTGAGAATCAAAACGCAGTGCTGAGATATCGTTGACAATCGCTGCGCCGGCATCGAGTGCGGCGCGAGCGACCGCAGCTTTGGTGGTGTCGATAGAAATGGGAACGGTGGTTCGTTTCGCCAGTTGGGTAATAATCGGAAGTATCCGGTTTAGTTCCTCTTCCGCAGACACGATGGCAGCCCCGCCGGGACGAGTTGATTCGCCGCCAACGTCGATGATGTCGGCGCCTGCGGCAATCATCTGTTCAGCGTGAGCGAGGGCGCCGTCGAGCGAGAAAAACTGGCCACCATCGCTGAAGCTGTCGGGTGTGACATTGAGCACACCCATGACGAGTGTGCGTTTGCCGATTGGAAGTGTGCGGTCGCCTGAGATGTGCCAGTCGCGAGTCATGTAAACATCATAGGGGAAGAGGGAAAATCTACTTTGATTGGCTGAGTCAAACAAAAAGGGGAACAGGCATCGCCCATTCCCCTTAACTTTTGCCGGGCCCTCCCTTATGGTCGGGCTTCTACCTGGAGTTACGCCGGCGCGGGATTGCCGCCGGTGATCGGTGGCAGGATTGGTTTCAGCGGTCGCGCCGACGGCTCTTTCAACTGCGGTTTATTA
>DASYMB010000402.1:0-8422 GCA_036009285.1 Pyrinomonadaceae bacterium
TGCTGGTCGTCGTGAAAGACCGGGATGTCGAGTTCCTCCTTGAGTCGATCCTCGATTTCGAAACAACGCGGCGCGGAAATGTCTTCGAGGTTAATGCCGCCGAAAGCGGTCGAGATCGCTTTTACTGTGCGCACAATCTCATCCGGATCCTTCGTACTCAAACAAATCGGAAAGGCATTGATGCCGCCGAATTCCTTGAAGAGCATCGCCTTGCCTTCCATCACCGGCATTGCCGCCGCCGGCCCGATGTCGCCGAGGCCGAGCACTGCGGTGCCGTCTGTTACGACGGCGACCGTGTTTTTCTTGATAGTCAAGGTGAATGCTTTTTCCGGGTCGTGATGGATTGCTTCGCAGACGCGCGCAACGCCCGGCGTGTAAGCCATCGAGAGATCGGCGCGAGTCTTCAAAGGCATCTTCGAGACGACTTCGATCTTGCCGCCAATGTGCATGAGGAAAGTGCGATCGGAAACTTGCAGCACTTCGATGCCGTCGATCTCTCTAACAGCGTCGACGATTTTTTCTTCATGCTCGCTGGAGACAGTGTTGACCGTGATGTCGCGAATGATGTAATCGCGGCCCACGCTAACGATATCGATAGCGCCGATGTCGCCGCCGGCACGGCCGATCGCCGTCGCCACTTCACCGAGAGTGCCCGCGCGGGTGGAAAGCTTGACGCGCAAGGTCAGGCTATAACTGTCGCTGGGAGAACGTTCCATCAGTAGTGAATCGTAAAGCGTGAGCCGGAGAATCGACAAACGGGGAGAGGCGTTTGAAAACAACATTCGCAGATTACACAAATTACGCAGCTTAATTAGAAGGTTTTCGAGTCGGGGCCTTGAGGAGTGCTGTAATTTTGATGATCAACTTTGGATCCAAGCCAGCGTTCTTTGCAAGTTGCAGCGATCGCAGGCCGAGGAGTTTGTAGACTTCCGACGCCTGGGCGATATCTTTTCCGGACAGGACGTCTAGATGTTTGCGAACGGTAGCGATGTCGCCGCGGGCGAAGGTTCCAGTTAAGGCTTTATGAGGACTTGAGGTTTTTAGATTGTTGACGGTGCTCTCGAGCAATGGCAGCAGCACCTTTTGCGCCTTTGCACGCTCGAGTCCGCACGAGGCCAGCATCTCCACCGCGAGATCGAAGAGGGCGACGAGATGAGGCGAGGCCATCACCGCGGCTGCGTGGTACAGAGCTTTGTTTTCGGGTTTGATTTCGAAACTGCTGCCGCCGAGATCATCAATAATACTTGCCGCGACGAGCCGGGCTTTTCTGGTTCCCTCGAGACAGTAGTAAGCGCCGCGCAAAGCCGCCGCTCCCGAGATCGGATCGCTGGTGGAAACAAGTGGATGCATTGAGCCAGTCTGAAACTTTACCTTCGCCAGAGGAGCCAGGACTTCCGACGAGAGCGCGCCGCTGGCGTGCAAAACAGTTCTGCGTCGGTTGCCACGATGGAAACTCGCAAGGCGGCGCGCAGTCTCCTCAATAGCGTCGTCAGGTGTGGAGATGATAATCAAATCAGTCTCGGGCAGTTCCGTTAACTGATTCGCAGCGAGGGCGAGAGGCCGCGGTTTGGTCTTGGCGAGTAAGGCAGCGGCTTTTTCGGCTTTCTGGCGGCGTCGGGCGACTAACGCAAGTATGGAATAACCGGACGACTGCAGGGCGATCGCGAGCGCCTGTCCCAGGCGGCCGGCGCCGATGATGGAAACGGTGGGTTTGGGTGTGGGTTTCGGCATCGTGCGCACAATGGTCGCGGCTAATGCTGTGGATTACGGACAAGTGCAAGAGTCCGGGTAAGTGTCAGTATCGAGTAGCGACGTGACAGAACCGGGCGCGGTAGCGCGGATGCTGGAATCAACCGGTATCCGAAGCAAGTGCCGCGCACTCACCAGCTATCACCAAAGTTGAGTTTAGCATCCGGCGCTACCGCGCTCGGTTCTCTAATAAGCAGGTCCTGTCGCACTCAACCACGATGACTGCTCGTATTTATCAACCTGCACCACTATCAAAATTAATGAATCTTAGGCTTTTGCGAAGGCGGTGCATTATAATGGCGGCCCTGCCGCTATCGCCAAAGGGACAGGGCTTTTGCCGAAGCGAAGTAGAATGTTTGCCTTTAGTTATCACTTCGCGCGCGCGCAACCAAGCGGCTATTGGCTGGCATCATAGACTGCGCATTTGAAAAAGATAAAGCAACCTGGGTCGGAAGGACGCTTCCGGCTCGCCTTATTTGAGTCTTCGATTGCGTAGCAACCCTCAATCCGAATTCTTGGAAAGATTTTCCCCAGAACTCTTTTCAACAAGCATGTTCGAAATGTCTGGAGGTTTTCAAGATGAATAGCTTCTCCCGCCTCGTCACCGCCCTACTGCTTGCTACTTCGCTGCTTGCCGGTTCGGTCTTGAGCTTCGCGCAAACAGCACCAGCGCAGAAATCCAGTCAGTCAACCCAAAGCACAAAGGACAACAAGAAGAGTACTAGCCAGACGGCTTCGACGACGGTGCCGACCACGACGCCGGGGTCGAACAAGCCGCTGTCGGTAAATGAGGACCCGGCCATGATCGGGAAGCGCAATATTAATAAAGGCGTCATAGCGAAGATGAGCGGCTCGACGGAAAAGGAAGTGCGGCAAGGCAGGGAGCTGGCCGCCGAAGTGGACCGGCAGGCAAAGTTCGTGGACGATCCAATCATTACCGAGTATGTAAACCGCGTGGGCCAGAACATCGTCCTGCATTCCGACGCGAAGATTCCCTTCACCATCAAGGTCATCGACTCCGACGAGGTTAATGCGTTTGCGCTGCCCGGCGGATTTTTCTATGTCAACAAAGGTTTGATTCTGGTAGCCGACAATGAGGCGGAAGTAGCGGGCGTGATGGCCCACGAGATCGCTCACGTCGCCGCGCGCCATGCAGTTGAAAACCAGACGAAGGCTTCGTTGCTTGAGTACCTGGCGATGGGCACGTCGATTTTTCTGGGTGGCATTCCCGGTATGATTTATCAAAACACGGCGGGACTTGGTCTGCTCGGAATCTTCATGAAGTTTAGCCGCAGCGCCGAAGAGGAAGCCGACAAGCTCGGCGTTCAGTACATGTATGCCGCCGGCTACGATCCCAGCGCCATGGCCACGATGTTTGAAAAGCTCGAGGCAACGAACAAGAAGAAACCCGGGCTCATCGCGCGGGCTTTCGCGTCGCATCCGGCTCCGCCCGACCGGCGCGCCTCGGCACTTGCTCTGGCCGCGCGCTTCCCGGAGCATGATGAATATGTGATAAGCACGTCGGAGTTTCAAAAAGTGAAGTCGCGTCTTTTGCGACTTTCTAACGCCAGGGCCTCGACCGCTGGAGCGTTACCGGGCGCAGATGAAGGACCGCCGGGCCGGCCGACTCTGAAGCGTCGACAACCAACGCCCGACGATTCAACAACCAACCCGGACGGGACCGGCATCGAGTCGAAACCTGCCGATAAGCAGGAGGCTCCCAAGCTGAAGAAGAACGACGGCACCAAGCCGGCTCAACCATAGTTTGGTGGATGTAATTCACCCTAACCCCAAGGCTCCCGTGGCAATAATGCTCCGGGAGCCTTTTTGGCAAGTGAGAACCACCTGCGTTAGCGGGTGGCACGAATTGGCATAACCACGTCCCAATTGAATCTCCAAGGCCACCCCCTAACGCAGGTGGTTCTGACTTGTGGCGCTAAGTCCTCAACTTGACACCTTTTGAGGCGTTGGTTATTCTAGCCGTTCGCTTTTTAGTAGCTAAAAACAGAGATAGTTAACCATGTCAACATACTTTCCCAGCGGCAAAGACCTGGCTGGAAAACGCAAATGGTACTTAGTGGATGCAGCCGGCCAAACGGTGGGCCATCTGGCGTCTGAAGTTGCCTCTATCCTAACCGGCAAACGTAATCCCGCGTGGACTCCGTTCATGGACATGGGCGATCACGTGATCGTGATCAACGCGCGACAGGCCGTCCTCAAAGGCTCAAAAATTCAGCAGAAGATGTATCGCCACCACACGCGTTATCCCGGTGGCCTGCGCGAGGTTTCGGCGGCGGACATGTTTGCCAAGCGTCCGGACCGGGTGATCTCGCTAGCGGTCCAGGGCATGCTGCCCAAAAATAAACTGGGCAAGGCCATGGCGAAGAAGTTAAAGGTTTATGCCGATGCCGAACATCCGCACACCGCCCAACGCCCGCAAGCCCTCCAGATTGCCACCAACCGAAAAACTCCACTGGTAGAATTTGTCAGTTAATAATGCAGAGTTAATGAAGAGGAAGATATAGCTGTGGCTGAAATCCAATATTACGGAACGGGACGAAGAAAGTCTGCGACTGCGCGAGTTTATTTGCGCGCCGGCGGAGGCGATTTCAAGATTAACCGCAAATCATTCGATCAGTATTTTCCTAATGAAACGTTGCGCATGATTATTCGGCAGCCGCTGCAGTTGACTGAGACAGTCGCGAAGTTTGATATTTTAATCAATGTTCGCGGTGGTGGACCAGCGGGACAGGCAGGTGCTATTCGCCACGGCATTACTCGCGCATTGCTCGAGTACAATGCTGACCTGCGTCCGACACTCAAGAAGGCAGGCCTGGTCACGCGCGACCCGCGCATCAAAGAGCGTAAGAAGTATGGTCAGAAGGGCGCCCGCAAGCGCTTCCAGTTCTCGAAGAGATAGTGATGAACTATGAACGCGGAATGATGAACAAAGGAAGTCATTGATTCATCGTTCAGCGTTCCTCATTCATCGTTTCGTTTGAAATCCATTGCCATCGCTCGGATTGGTTGCTCTGGAACAGGGCCCGGGGAGTTATGGTGAGTACATTAAACCAGTTCACTGAAAAGGAGATTAAAGTTTGGTCTCGGTTACGATGAAAGAACTCCTGGAAGCCGGCGTGCATTTCGGCCACCAGGTTCGGCGCTGGAATCCGAAGATGAAGGAATACATCTTTGGCGAGCGCAACGGCATTTACATTATTGACCTGCAGAAAACTCAGCGCATGTTTCGCGACGCGCTCGGTTTTGTCACCGGCGCAATCGCGGAAGACCGGGGCAAGACGGTCCTTTTTGTCGGCACCAAGCGCCAGGCGCAGGATGCGGTACGCGAAGAGGCTGAACGCTCTGGTCAGTATTACGTTAACCAGCGCTGGCTCGGCGGACTGCTGACAAATTTCCAAACCGTTCAGAAATCCATCAAGCGTCTTAAAGATCTGGAAACGATGCAGACCGATGGCCGCTACGAAAAGCTGACCAAGAAGGAACGCATCAAGCTTGATCGAGAGCGCGAAGGGTTGAATAAGAACCTGTCGGGCATCAAGTCGATGACGCGGCTGCCTGATATTGTGTTCATCATCGACGTCAGGAAGGAAGAGATTGCGGTAGCGGAAGCCAACCGTCTGGGAATCCCGATTGTCGCCGTGGTCGATACCAATTGCTCGCCAGAAGGAATTGATTACGTCATTCCGGGTAACGACGATGCGCTGCGTGCGGTGCGACTTTTTGCTTCGCGAATAGCGGATTCAGTTCTCGAAGGGCAGCAAATCGCCACGGAAGGCGGCGTGGTCGCTCAGACCGGAGATGAGCAGTCGGAAGCAGCGGCGCCGGCGGCCACTGCACAGGCCGAGGCGATTCCCACAGCTTCGGAAACGTCCGAGACTGCTAAGCCCACGGGCGAAGTAACAGGGGTAACAGGGGTAGCGAGTATGGCCGAAGCGCCGGCAGCAACCAGTGGCAGCGGAGTGGACCAGCCGGCCGCCGCTTCACCTATGGAAAACCCAGCCGAAACGGAAGCAACTGCTGACCAAAGTGCTGAGTCGGTGGTCGCGGCGAGCTGAAACCCCAGGCATTTAGATTTTTCATTCCGGCGAGCGCAGCCTCCAAAGCGGTACTTCCGCCGGGCTGCGCTTTTCAATAACTGGCACAGGTCAGAACCACCTGCGGTAGCGGGTGGGCCATAAATCATTCGCAGTCAAAAATCACCCCACCCGCTAACGCCGGTGGTTCTGACAAGAAAAATCACCACCCGCTAACGCAGGTGGTTCTGACAAGAAAAATCACCCACCCGCTAATGCAGGTGGTTCTACAAGAACGATCACCCACCCGCTACGCGGTGTGCTAAAAAGAATAATCGGAGAGTTCTAATAATCATGGCAGAAGTAACAGCAGCAGCGATAAAGCAGCTACGCGAGAAGACCGGCGCGGGCATGATGGAGTGCAAAAAGGCGCTGGTGGAGACTGAAGGCAACGAAGATCAGGCCATCGAAGTTTTGCGCAAACGCGGCTTGGCTTCCGCGAAGAAGCCGGGAGGCCGCATCGCCGCAGAAGGAATCGTCGGCTCCTACATCCACATGGGTGGAAAGGTTGGCGTTCTGGTCGAGATAAATTGTGAGACCGATTTCCTGGCCCGCAGCGAAGAATTCCAGCAGCTCGTTAAAGATGTTGCGATGCATGTCGCGGCCGCAGAGCCGAGATATGTTTCGCGTAATGAGGTAGCCGCTGACGAACTGGACAAGGAAAAAGAGATTGCCCGTGCGCAAGCGAAAAACGATCCAAAGAATGCGAGCAAACCAGAACAGGTGATCGATAAGATCGTGGAGGGCCGTGTCAACAAATTTTACGAAGAGACCGTATTGCTGGATCAGCCTTTTGTAAAAGACCCGGCTAAGACCGTCGCGGAATTGGTCGACGAAAAGGTGGCGAAGACGGGCGAGAAGATTACGATCCGCCGCTTCACTCGCTATAAGATGGGTGAAGGTCTCGAAAAGCGCGCGGACCATTTCAGCAGCGAAGTCGCCTCGTTGGTTAGCTAGTACTAACAGTTCCGAGTTCACTAGCAGTCAGAGTTCAAACTATAGTTTGCTCTTAGAATGAACCTTTGCGAAGCCTTCGCAAAGCACCACAAAGAAAAGCTACCGCTCCATGACCGCTGAAGAGTCCAACTCCGAAAAACCTGCCCTGGCCTACCGGCGCGTGTTGTTAAAGATCTCCGGCGAGGCCCTGATGGGCGAGCAAAACTACGGCATCGACGTCGATGTCGCTCGGATGGTTGCTGAGGAGTTGAAAGCGGTTCATGCGCTGGGGGTGCAGGTCGCGGTGGTGGTAGGTGGCGGAAATATTTTTCGCGGCGTCTCGAAGAGCGCGGGAAATATGGACCGCTCGGCCGCCGACTACATCGGCATGCTGGCCACTGTGATGAACGCGGTCGTGTTGCAGGACGCGTTGGAAAAGCTGGGCGTGCAGACGCGCGTGATGTCTGCCATTGACATCCCGCAACTGGCCGAGCCCTTCATTAGAAGGCGCGCCGTTCGCCATCTCGAGAAAGATCGCATCGTGATCTTTGCCGCCGGCACCGGCAATCCTTATTTCACCACCGACTCGGCTGCCGCACTCCGCGCGCTTGAAATCAAGGCCGACATAATTCTCAAAGCAACCAAGGTTGATGGCGTCTACAACGCCGATCCGATGCAGGATGCGACCGCTGTTCGTTACGATTCAATCACCTACCAGCAGGTGCTGGAACGGCAATTGAAAGTGATGGACGCCTCCGCGATATCACTCTGCATGGACAACAATCTGCCGATAGTGGTGTTCAATATGCGTCAGGCCGGCAACATCACGCGCGTAGTAAATGCGGAGCCTGGCGTGGGCACCAGAGTTTGGGTGGGAAAATAAGTTTGAGTGCTAAGTTTTGAGTTTTAAGTTTTGAGTTTCAGAAACCGGGCGCGCCTTCTCCGTTAGAATTTAAGCCACAAACTCAGAACTTAAAACTTAGAACTCAAAACTTTCTTCGGAGAAGAAATCATGAGCGAGCAGGATGTAATCAAAGAGACGCGACCACGCATGGAGACGGTCATCGAGGACTTTCGTCGGAAGTTAGCCACCGTGCGCACCGGGCGTGCTGCAGTGAGTCTGCTTGATTCGGTTATGGTCGACTACTACGGCACCCCGACACCGCTCAGCCAGATGGCTTCGGTCCACGCACCTGAGGCGGCGATGTTGACTGTGCAGCCATGGGACCAGACGCAAGTGCCCACTATAGAAAAAGCGATTCGCGCCGCCGACCTGGGCCTTAATCCGTCAAACGACGGCAAGCTGGTAAGAATTCCGATCCCACCGCTCACCGAAGAACGTCGTAAACAACTTGCCCGGCAGGTCCACGAGATCGCGGAAGACCATCGCACCGCCGTCAGAAACATTCGCCGCGACGCCAACGAGCGGTTGAAGAAGATGTTGAAGGACAAACAGATTTCAGAAGACAACGAGCGCGATGGTCTCGACGAAGTTCAGAAACTCACCAACACCTACATCGGCAAGATCGACGAGCTCTCGAAGTCGAAAGAGCACGAAATCACCAGCGTGTAAGACAGGGATATCTGCCGGTGGGCTCGCGATGCTTCCGGCAGGTCACGATTGTTTGCGATTCTTTATTGAC
>DASYMB010000403.1:0-7650 GCA_036009285.1 Pyrinomonadaceae bacterium
TCCTCGGTTGGGAGCCAGCGGTTTCCCTCGAAGCAGGACTCGCAAAAACCTACGCCTGGATCGCCGGAGAGCTGCAGCACAAAAACGTCGAGCCGGTAGCCGCAGGTTACAAAGCGTCGTCGATAGCCGGAGCGCTTTGATTGCCATAGCAGTGTGTAATGGTGTCGCGTGAGCTGAGTGAAAACTTCAATGAGCCCGCGGAGCGGGCGGCAGCATAAAGCCCCGGGGTGCAGCGGAGCGGAAGCCTGGGTTGCGGCGTTTGATGATACCAGCCCACCAAGTGGGCGGCAGCGTGCCGGGCACAATCTCTGTCGCCCTTTTCACGGGCTTAGAAGATTTTGCGTCATCGCACCCAGGGTTCGCTGCGCTGCCCCCTGGGCTTTATGCTGCCGCCTGCTCCGCAGGCTGGTTGAATGGTTCAAGCCCAGAATTTGGCAAACCGAAATTGCTTAGCAGCACGAGCTAAGCCGCAGAAATACTCAGGAGTCTCCTCGTGAAAACTTATTTCGCGCTTTTCCTAATCGCCACCTGTTCGTCGTTAATAATCACGCCCCTGATCCGTCGCCTATGCCAGCGTTTCAAGTTGCTGGACGTGCCGGCCGATGCGCGCCGGGTCCACACGAGCGCGATACCGCGTCTGGGCGGGGTAGCAATTTATCTGTCGTTGATTCTGGCGTTATCAAGTCTCTTGCTGGTTTCAAATCTGGTGACGGAATCACTCGCCTACTACAGCCCGTTATTCATCAAAGTTTTGATTCCGTCCTCGTTGGTGCTCATGCTTGGGATCTACGACGATTTGCGCGGCACCAACGCAGTGGTGAAGTTTGTGGGCCTGGGCCTCATCGCCTCGCTTTGCTATGCGCTGGGCGGACGAATAGAAGCTCTCGCGGTACCGTTTGTGGGAGTGATGCACATTCCGCCGGTGATCAGTTTCGCGTTAACCGTTTTCTGGCTAGTCGCAATCTCCAACGCCTTCAATCTCATTGACGGGATGGACGGGCTGGCTACGGGGGCGGCGCTGTTTTCGTCGACTGTAATTCTAGTAGTCGCGCTGTCGGGCAGGCACTCGGTGATGATTGTCGTCACCATCGTGCTTTGTGGCGCGCTGGCCGGTTTTCTTCGCTATAACTTCAACCCCGCCTCGATATTCCTCGGCGACTCAGGAGCACTCTTTGTAGGTTTCCTGCTGGCCTCGTTATCGCTGCTGGGCGCGCAGAAGGCAACGACTGCAATCGCCGTGATCACGCCAATCCTGGCTTTTGGTTTGCCGGTCGTAGACACCACTGTCACGATGGGCCGCCGGCTAATCAGCGGCCGGCCAATCTTCGCGGGCGATGGCGAACACATCCATCACATGTTGCTTGCGCGCGGCTGGTCTCAACGCCGCGTCGTATTGATCCTGTATTCAGTTTGCGCCGCGTTCGGTTTGCTCGCAGCCTTATCGACGAAAACTTCTTCGCCGATGACCGGATTTGTATTGTTTGTGATTGCCGCTGCCGTAATTGTCGCCGTGGGCCAACTGCGTTATCACGAAGTGGATGAATTGCGCGCGGGCGTCAAACGGACCGTAGGACACCGCCGAGTTCGCGTTGCCAATAACATTCGCGTGCGGCGCGCGAGCCTGGCGCTGTCGAAGGCCACTACTCTCAGCGAGCTTTTTGAGGCGGTGAGAGAGATGCTCGAGTTTGAAGAGTTTGCTTACGCCAACGTGCAGCTTGGCCGGGCGGGACGCGTGGACGTTAACGAGCGTGCTTTTCAAGCAAGCGAACAGCGCCGGCCGCTACAACACCTCGAATTAAGTGACGGCCGAATTCTCTGGTCGTGGGGGGCGACGGGTGTCAACAAGGATGACGTCATCGGCTCAAGCGAGTATTGGTGTTTTCGATTGCCACTCTCCACCGAAAGCGGCGAGTGGGGTTGGATGAATCTCTATCGGCCTCTTGATGGTCCACCTTTACTGCTCGATATGAACTACCTGGCGGGAAGTTTGCGAGTAGAACTTTCAGAGGCTGCGGAACGGGTGCTGCAGTCGTTCGACGAACCCGTCGCTCCGAGCAAAATAAAGTTGTCAATGACTGCGGGGAAAATCGAGGGTTGATGTCGCAGGCAACAACGGCGGAGTTGCACGCAGCCGACGTCACGGGTCGCGCCGCTCTCAAGTTACGCGTCGCCGCGGTCTTCGCGAAGACCGTGTTCCTCGCGCTGTTGTGCTTGATTGTATTGACCGCAATTCCTTATGGCACTTCACAGCCCTGGTGGATAGCCGCGTTCGTTTCCATTATTTTCACGCTCGCGATTCTCTGGCTGGTGGAAGGCTCGATGGGCCACTCGTGGTTTGCGGACAGTTGGCCGGTGGCTGCTCCCCTGGTTGCGCTGGCTTTCTTCTCACTGCTGCAAACGATTAGCTTGCGAAATGGCATTGGTAACCCTGGAGAAATCGCGTTCGCGCCCTGGAATACGATTAGCGCCGATCCTTATCAAACACGCTTTGTTGCCGCTCAGGTTCTGGCGCTAGTCATCACCGGTATTCTTCTCAGCCGCTACGCGGTCACTGAGAGACGAATGCGCGTTACGATCAATGTCGTCCTTTGCGTAGCCGTTGCGAGCGCGGTGTTCGGCATCCTTCGGCAAACCACGCAGCGCACCCCCGGGTTCGGATTACCGCTGCTGCTGCCGAGCCTGGGCTACGGTCAGTTCATCAACAAAAACCACTTTGCATTCCTGATAGAAATGAGTTTGGGTTTGATACTCGGACTGCTGCTGGGCGGCGGCATCAAACGAGAGCAAGCATTAATTTATTTTGCGGCAATGCTGCCGCTGTGGATGGGGCTGGTGCTTTCCGGCTCGCGAGGCGGTCTCATCGCGATGTTGGCCCAGTTAATCGTTGCTGCATTACTCATGAGCCGGGTAGCGCGCAAAGGGATCCGAGATGGACATCAATCAAGGCTGGTAAAAACTGCAGACTCCCCGGCCGTGCGAATCACTTTAGTTGTCGTGCTAATCGCTGGAGTTGTTTTCGGAACTATTTGGCTCGGCGGAGATCGGTTGGCATCGAGCATTGAGGAATCGCGCCAGGAATTAAGCGCCGACACTTCCGGGTTACGCCAGGGCGCAAGTAGAAACGAGATTTGGCGAGCCTCATGGCGAATGTTTCTTGCTCATCCGATTTTGGGACTTGGGCTGGGCGGCTACTGGGCGGCTATCCCTGCGTTTCACGATGCGTCGGGAACCATCACGCCACAAGAAGCGCACAACGATTATCTCGAGTTGCTGGCGAGCGGCGGTGTGGTAGGGTTGGCCCTGGGTGTTTGGTTCGCCTTCGTCGTCTTCAGACGCACGCGCGAAAATCTGCGCTCGCCGAATCGTTTCCGCCGCGCCGCCTGTTATGGAGCAGCAATCGGAATTGCGGGCGTGGCCGTTCACAGCCTGGTGGATTTCGGCTTGCACACGATCACCAACGCCCTGGTGTTTACAACCTTAATAGTCATCGCCACGTCCAAACCGCCATGGGGAAGCGAGCGCACCAGACTCTATGAATAACTGCCGACAACTCAAGCGCGCGATTGCTACCCTCGTGGCAATCTCGTTCGGGGCGGCGATAGCGAGCGCCTTGGCGCCGCAGGGTGTCTCCGGCGGCGGCGCCTTTCAAGGGCAAGACATCATGGGTGGCGCGGCGATCGTTTTCAAGCGGCCGCAGCGAGTGCGCGATATCGTTGGTGGAGCGGCGCTGATGGTCGTGAAGCGATCCCCGAAGCCGCCGGTTAGACCACCCGAGGTTGCCAGAAACAATCCTCCGGATCGCCGGCGGCCGCGTCCCACGCCCGGAGAAGTTAGCGCCGAAGCAAAACTCTCCGCGGCCGATAAAGGCGAAGCATTCAAGAACCAGGGAAACACTTACTACGACCTCGGTGATTTTCCCAAAGCGATTGAAGCTTACCTGAACGCGCTGAAGTTCACCCCGAAGGATCCGGTCATCTACAACAATCTCGGCGCGGCTTACTTCAGTAGTAATAAAAATGCGGATGCAGCCGAAGCCTTTAAGAAGTCGCTCGGCCTCAAGCCAAACGATGCGGATGCAATTTTTAATCTCGGTATCGCCTACAACTCGCTGGAAAATTACCCCGATGCAGCGGAGGCGTTCAAACAAGCGGTACAGGTCAAACCGGATTGGGGTGAGGCTTACAATGCTCTGGGCGATAGTTACCTGAGTTTGAACCGCTATGCAGAAGCGGCGAAAGCGTATGAGCAGGCGGTACGAATACAGCCCGACAATGCCGCGGCGTTTAGCAACCTGGGCTTTGCTTACGATCGTTTGGGGATGCTGCCGCAGTCGATCGATGCTCTGCAAAAGACAGTCAAACTCAAACCGGACGACGCCGTGGCTTACAACAACCTTGGCGCCAGTCTCTACAAGGCAGCACGCTACCCGGAGGCGATTAACGCGTTCACCAGTTCGATTACTCTGAAGCCCGGCGATGCGGACGCGCTTAACAATCTGGGCGCGACTTACTACATCACCGGACAGTATCCGCAGGCGCTCGAAACATTTCTCAAAGCCGCGGCCGCCCGGCCAGACTTCGCGGACGCTCAATACAACCTGGGCAACGCGTATTACCAGTCAGGTAAGTATCCGGAAGCGACGCGGGCGTATCGCGAAGCCATCCGTCTCAAACCTGACTATGCTGAGGCGCGCACTAATCTCGGTAGCTTGTTGATAGCGCTTAACGCGTATGGTCCGGCTGTCACTGAGTTGATGGAAGCTAGCAGGTTGAAGCCGGATAACGCTGTCTCACAGAATAATCTCGGTTATGCTTACGCGAAGATCGCAGAAGGCAGCGATAAGGCTACTGCTTCGGAGTATTACCAGAAGGCTGTCGCGGCTTACAAGGAAGCGATTCGCCTCAAGCCTGACTACGCGAAGGCGCTCAACAACCTCGGCTCGGTTTACAACAAACTCGAAAGTTATCCGGACGCCATCGAGACTCTTAAGAAGGCTACCGAGCTGAAACCGGATTTTGCCGAGGCTCAATATAATCTTGGGACGGCTTATTACAATCGTGGCCAGTTCGCCGATGCAGTTACGGCGCTCGAACAAGCGGTGCGGTTGAAGAGTGATTTTGCCGATGCCTACAACAGTCTTGGTTCAGCTCTTTATCGGGCCCAGCAGTTTGATCGGGCCGGCGAAGCTTACAAGAAAGCTCTGGCACTGAAGCCGGGCGCGGAGACGTACAACAATCTCGGCAAGGTGTACTATCGCGCCAAACGAAATCAGGAAGCAGTAGCCGCATTCAAGGCTGCAATAGGATTGAGGCCTAACTTCGGAGACGCCCATTTCAATCTTGCCGCTGCCTATGTGGCGTTGGGGGACAAGAAGGCAGTGCTCGACGAATATACGAGACTAAGGACTATTGATCCGGCGCTGGCAGAGAAGTTTTCCACAACGTTTCTAAAACCAAAGTGAAGCGCACGGCCAGGATCCCGCAGCTCAGTGGCAATAATTTCTCGCAAAAAGAACCGCGTTTGCGGAATAACCATTGACCTTCGTGAAGAAGCGAAGTAAACTTCGGGCCGCTAAGGGCACTAAATCTCAAATTTCTCCGCGTTAACTATTGAAGGGACATTAAAATTATGACCAACCAACGTCGAAAAGGCTCCAGAGCAATTGCTGTGTTCCTTGCTTTTGCCCTTGCTCAGGTATTCATCCAGTTGAGTTTTGCAGCACCAGCACTCGTGCCGCAACAGTTTATCGCGCGTATCACCACCACCGGCAATCAACCGATCACTGTGAATAATGCCAGCGCCGCCAGCGGTGCCAGCCTGCTTACCGGTGCGACTATTGAAACGCCGGCAGCGGTCAGCGCCACTATTGATTTGGGGGCGCTCGGTACGGTTGAGCTGCAACCAAATTCATCTATCCAGCTCGACTTTGACGATAACGGCAACGTGCGCGTCAAAGTCCTGCGCGGCTGCGTGGTAATGAAGAAGAACGGCAAAGGCGTCGGTGAGGTATACACGGCTGAAGGTGCTTCTGAGAAATCAGGGAGCGGCAAGGGAATGGCCTTCTGCTATGCGAACGGCGGCCTCAGTCCTTTGGGCCAGGCGGCTGCCACCGGTGGCGCTGCGGCTGGTGAAGGCATCGGCACCGAAGCTCTCGTAGCTATTCTCGCCGGCGGTGGTGCACTTGCGGCCGGCTTAATCTGGGCATTTCATGGCGGCGGCGGAAACCCGAGCCCGCATTAATCTTCAAGCCGTAACCGGAACTCTGAAAAGCGTGCCCTCCGTAAGGAGCCGGCACGCTTTTCTTTAGTTTCTGGCCAAGCAGAAGCCTGACCGTTAGGGAGGGCTCAAGATCGAAATTCTGGCAGAAACCAGAGCCCTTGCTAACGCGCGGGCTTCTGCTTGGGACAGCATACTCAGCCCATTGACACTTTTCGGGCAAAGCCGGTTGGACTCTAAACTTCCATGCGTGCAAGCGACATCGGCCTGCAACCAATTTTGAAAACACCGCGCACTCGTTTTTCTTTGCCTCGTTATCTGCAGACACTGCTGGTCGTTATCGCCGTCGCGAGTTGTTTGTTTGTTATCCAGGCAACCGCCAGCTTCGGTTTCTCTCGTCTGCTCACGACCTACTCTCTTACCGCGGGTAGTCTCACTGCCGCGAAGAAAGCGATTCAACTCACGCCCAAAGATGCCGAAGCGCATCTTGCCGGGGCCGCGCTGCTAAGTTTGTCCGCGACGCCAGATGAGGCAGCGAAGGAACTCGAGCGGGCGATAGCCTTGAGACCAGCCGACTACACCCTCTGGTCGCAGCTCGGCCTGCTTCGCGATCAAATCGGCGATCCGGCGGGCGCCTTGAAAGCCTTCGATGAAGCCATTCGACGCGCGCCGTTTTATTCCCGACCTCGTTGGAACCGTGGCAACGTACTCTTGCGAAGCGGACAATACGAGGCTGCGTTCAACGATCTAAGCCAGGCTGCCGAAAGCAATCCGGAATTGATTCCGGGCCTCATCGATCTGGCTTGGGGCGTTTCAAGGGGCGAGGTGCAGTTGACTGAGCAGCTCGCGCAAATTAATTCCAACCAGCGGCGACTTGCCTTCACCCAACTACTGGCTCGCCGCGGGAAAGCCGCGGAGGCTCTGGCGCAATTTAGTAAGACCAGCAATGTTCCCGAGGCAATAAGACGCGAACTGGTTGACCAACTATTAGCGAAAGGCGCCTTCAAAGAAGCCTTCAATATCTGGAAAGGCTCCGATCCACCCCAAACGGGAAACGAACCAGCAGGACCTTTTATTCATGATGGGGGTTTCGAGGGACGTTTGTCTTTTGGTGACAGTGGCTTTGGTTGGCGGGTGCAGCGCGACTTGCGAGCGGCCTCGATCACGCTCGATGCCGGCCAACCTCATAGCGGCTCGAAAGATTTGAGAATCGAATTCAGCGGCGCTTCAAATCCGGGAGTGGCGCTGGTGTCGCAGTTGATATTGGTGGAGCCGTCGAAGCGTTACCAGATCAACTTCTCCAGCCGCTCGCAGCAGCTTGTGACCGGGGGACTACCCGTCGTTACAGCAAGTGATGCTTCCGGAGATCAAAAGCGCGTCGGACAATCGCTGCCGCTGCGGAAGGGCAACAGTGATTGGCAGGTCTATAGTTTT
>DASYMB010000404.1:0-25294 GCA_036009285.1 Pyrinomonadaceae bacterium
CAAACGCCTCGATTATTAACCGGCCGGTCGCCTGGTGATGGCCGTGGCCGCTGGTGGTGTCGTGATTAGTGACGATCACGTCAGGTCGCAGCTCGCGAATTTTCAGGACCATCCGCCGCAACGCTTCATCGTGGCCCCAAAATTTGAAAGCTTCATCGGCTGACTTCGAAAAGCCGAAGTCCTTCAGGGCAAGAAAGTAGGGTTCGGAACCCTGAATCTGCGCAGCGTTCATCGTCTCCTGGGCCCTGATCACTCCCAGCTCCTCGTAGAGTTCCGGCCCCACCGCGTTCTGTCCACCCTCGCCGTAAGTTGAAAACAAACTTACTGTGTGGACGCCATTCTTTCGTCTGAGCGCAGTTAAGGTGGTGCCATCCTCATCGTCAGGGTGCGCGGCGACACACATCACCGTCCAGGGGTTTGTTAGATCCAGCAGCGCTTGATGAAGCGCGACCTTGTTGATCGACTCGCTTGCCGGTGTCGGGGATGGTGAAGGATTCTGTGCGCGAGCTGAACGAGAAAGAGCCGGTCCGCTAACCAGTGAAACTGCGAATGCGAAGGTTACTAAGATTGAAGCAAGCGATCGCCGAAAGTTGTTCTTGGCCATGTTTGAAATTTCAGTAGACTGTTGATCCAAAGTTTTTGTCATCTCCCGCGCAGCGGGTTGGAGCATAGAGCCTGGGGTGAAGCGCAACGAAACCCCACGGTCGATTGGTGACTTCGTCCAAAGCCGCTCCCGCCCACTTCCGTGGGCTGGGTCGTTGTCTGTCGTTAACCTGGGGTTCCGCTGCGCTCCACCCCAGGCTTTATGCTGTCACCCGCTTCGCGGGCTGGAGAAATCAGTTCCTGTACTTAGTTAGACTTTCTTTAGTTTGTCGTTGCCGAGTGTAAAGCAAACTGTTGGTTTGCGGATGGTCCATGAGCTCTCACCCACGTCGCAAACTAACAGTTTGCTTTACACCGGCGGCGCAACGGCAAACTAAAGTTTATCGGACAGGTCACGCACGCTTTCGTTCTAATCGCATAGCGACCGTCATCACCAATCCAATCATCGCCATCAGCACCACCCCATACGCCGCGGCGGTTCCGAGGTTGAAGTCTCGCAGCTCAGACGCAATGGCGATTGAGATGGGCCGATTCGTCGGGACAAACACCAGCACCGAAGCCACATATTCTCCCAGCGCAATGATAAAAGCCAGTAGCGTTCCGGCGATAGCGCCGGGCCACACTAGCGGAAGAGTAACGCGAGTGAATCGCTGCCACCAGCGCGCTCCGAGGCTGGCCGCAGCTTCCTCGAGCGCGGCATCGATCTGTTCCATGCTCGCCTGCACCGACCGCACCACGAGGGGCATAAAGCGCAGAAAGTAAACTACCGGCAGAATCCAAAACGTGCCCACCAGAATGAAGGAACCAAGCAACGGCGAAGGTCGTCCGTAGCTTTCGGCGATGGAAACTGCGACCACGGTTCCCGGCAGCGCCCAGGGCACAAGTATCAACCACGAAAGCAGCCGCTTCCATTTGCGGCCTCCTTTTTTCGCCAGCAGTCCAGCCACGCAAAAACTCCAGACGAGCGCCGCACCGGCTGCGATTGCCGACATCGATAAACTATTAAGAAAAACTTCGCTCGCTCGCGAGTCGGAAAATATTTTTACGTAGTTGGCAAAAGTGTAGGAGGTCGGCAACGTCTGCACGGTCCAATTGCCTTCGCGAGCAAAGCTGACAAGGATGAGGGTGGCTACCGGCAACACCAGCAGCAGTGAAAAGAGAATGCCACAGGTGACGGCAATCGCACGCGCTCGACCCGTGGCGATCGCCCGGCGTTGTTTTGTCGAACCCTTCATCGCCGCCGCGGCAAATCTTCGCGTTCCCTCGTATCGTTGAAAAAAGAAGAGCGCGCTAAGCGAAATCGCCGCGAGGACTATTGTCTCCGTTATGGCGAGACTGGCGTCGCCGCGTTGCCGCGCTGTGTAAATCTCGAGGGTGAGCACGCGCACGCCGCCGCCAAAGAGCAGTGGCGCGCTGAACGAAGCCATCGAAGTCATGAACGTGAGCAACGCCGCCGCGATCAACGAGGGCGTCAGTTGCGGCAAAACAATTCGCGTGAGCACGCGCGTGCGACCAGCGCCCAGGCTTCTGCCGGCTTCCGCCAGCGCCGCATCAATCCTGGTCAAACCCGCTCCGGCCAAAACGTAAAAGAAGGGGTACATCGTGTAGGTATGAAAGAGCAACAAGGCCGGCCAACCGCGCAGCGACCAGGGCGAGTTGTTCAGGTGAAAGACTGACTGCGCCAGCCGCGCCAGAATACCTGACTCGCCGCAGAGAAAAATAAAAGCGACTGTGCCGACGAGCGGGGGCAAAACTAAAGGCAATGCTGCGAGCGTTGCGAACACGCGGCGGGCTGGGAAACTATAGCGCTCGAAAAGGAAGGCTAGCGGTACGCCGATAGCGGCGCAGAAAACAACCGTCAGCACTGAGACGCCCACGCTCGCAAAGATCGATTCAAGCACAATCGTTTGGGAAAGCGCGTCGCGATAATTGGCCAGAGACCAACCTGAGTCTTTTTGAACTGAAGCGATAATGACGTGAAGGTTTGGATAGATGACGCCGGAGAGGAGAACAACGCCGGTAATTAGCCAGAGGATGAGACGTGAAGACGCGGAGACGCGCAGACGCGGAAAACTCGGTGCGGCTTTGCCGCCTGATGTGCAATGGTGGCTTTGCCCCACCGGCGGTGGGCTCTCTTTGTTCATGTGGGCTGCGCCCTATCAGGGGCATAGCCCCCATTTCCTCGTTAAAAGGTTTACGGTGGGGCGGAGCCGCCACCGCACATCGGGCGGCGAAGCCGAAGACGGCCCAGCCGGATCATCGAAGCTCGCTGGCGGTTCTCATCTCCGTTCGTCTCTTATCATTCATTCTTTGAGAAGCGAGATGCGCTCGGCCGGTAGAACCACGGTGCGCTGGTCGCCTACGGCAATTCCAACTGCGTCCAGCGTGAGCGCTTCCAGGATCAAGCCATTGGCATCGAGCTTAATACTCGAGGTCGCGCCCGCAAAGTTAACGTCGCGCACCGTCGCAGGCAAAGCATTCTCAAGCTTGGCCTCAGACTCTCGGAGCACGACGTGTTCAGGCCGGATCGCCAGAATGCAAGGTTGATTGAGAGGCACGAGGTTTTTTTCGTCGACTGGAATACGAATGATGTGACCGCCGTCGAGTGTCTTGAATTCTCCGATCTCTGATTTACCTGGACTCAAACGCACGACCCGGATCAAGTTGTTCCGTCCCAAAAACTTTCCTACCGATAGCTTCGCGGGATGTTCATACAAATCTTTCGGCCTGCCCGTCTGCAGTATCCGCCCGCCCGCCATCACGCTGATGCGATCGCATAGTGCGAAAGCCTCTTCCTGATCGTGCGTAACGTAAACGGCAGTGAGTCCGAGTCGGCCAACAAGCTCGCGCAACTCGCCGCGAGTTTCTTCGCGCAAAGTCACATCAAGGTTTGAGAGTGGCTCGTCAAAAAGCAACAGCGCCGGCTGAATCGCAATCGCGCGAGCAATCGCCACTCGCTGCTGTTGCCCGCCGGAAAGTTCATCGACTCGGCGTTTTTCATAACCCGGCAGTTGTACGAGCTCTAAAGCACTGTGGACGCGTTCGAGGATTTCCGACTTGGGCTTGTGGCGCGCGCGCAGGCCGAAGGCAACGTTCTCGAAGAGATTCAGGTGAGGGAAGAGCGCGTAGTTTTGAAAGACCATGCCAAAGCCGCGGCGCTCCGCGGGCAAGGTCGTAATATCGTTGCCTTCAAATTCGATAACGCCTGAGTCTGGTTGTTCCAGCCCGGCGATCATTCGGAGCGTGGTGGTCTTTCCGCACCCCGACGGACCAAGCAAACCAAAAAACTCGCCCCGCTCGACATCGAGGGACACATCGGCGACAGCCGTGGTTTTGTCGAAGGTCTTGGAAAGATTTTTGAGAGAAAGCAGTGGCATAGGTCTTCACACTCTGTGCAATCTCTGCGTTCTCGGTGTCTCTGTAGTAAATGCCGCAATCACAAGACTCACCACAGAGACACAGAGGACACCAAGGCTGCACAGAGTTTCATTTCTTACTTCGTCCACGAATCTGAGTATCCCAATACCGCAGCCAGTCGCCGCTTTGCTTGCGCAGTAGGTCCCAATCGAGCGGCATCTCGTTTACCCGCTCGTTCATCCACGCCGGCAGTTGCGTGCGATCGATATCCGTTCGTACCGGGATGCGATAATATTTTTTTGCGGCCAGCACGAGGCTCTCGGGCGTAGTAACAAATTCGTAGAACGCGCGCGCCTCTGCTTCGTTTGGCCCACCACGCACGATAGCGATGCCGTCTGTTATCACCGGCGTGCCGCTGGCTGGAAACACGTAGCCGATCGGAAATCCCTTTTGCTCCTTGTAGATCCACACGTCAGGCAGATTCCACAAAGTGATAAGCCCTTCGCGACGCACCAGCTTCTGCATCAGCAGCGTGCCGTCGGAAGTGTACTCGTGCACATTCGCATCAAGCCGCCGCAGCCAATCATAACCCTGGTCCGGTGAACCCGTATCTTTGTAGAAACGCCAGATCAGCGCGCCGAAGATCGCGCGCATCGAGTCTGAAGGATTCGGATTCCGGATCAGAACTTTGTCGCGCCACTTCGGATCGAGCACATCGTCCCAATCCTTCGGCGCCTCTTCGGGCCTTACCGCCTCGCTGTTGTAAACGATCACTTCCGGCGTTTGATAGGTCCCATACCAACGGTCCTGATTGTCGCGGCTGGTGCCCGGTACTTGGTCGGCCCACGTCGGGCGGTAAGACGCGAGCAGGTTTTCCTCTGCGGCAGTTTGAAACGTCGTATGCGCGGCGCCCCACCACAAATCAGCCTGCGGCCGATTGCGTTCCGCGCGAATACGCTCCAGTACCTCGCGCGAGCCCATATCGAGAAACTGCACCTCAACGTCCGGATGCAGAGTTTTGTATTGTGCAACGAAGTCGCGCAAGAGGTCCTGGCCGTGCGGTGTGTAAATTAAAAGCTTACGTGACGGACTACCCGCGCGATTGCATGAACAGAGGAATGCCGCAACACAAATAGCAGCAATTAGGAGATGGATCTTGATGCGCATAGAGTGCAATTAGCCCGGCTGATATGAAGCGCGGGAATGCTAGCATATACTTTTGCAGCGCGGCGACTTTGGAGTGCGTGTCTGGTCGCGCTTTTACCTGCGGCGCTTGACGCCGCTTGCTGCGTAGCACGAGTTTATGAAGGCTGCGACAGGTCGCAGCCTACCAAAGCGCTGACAGGTCAGCGCACTCCAAAACGATAGACCATGGCGAAGACTGTAAAAGGAAGAGTGGGTTGGGCGGTTGTTAAGAAACTGCTCAAGGCAATTCCTGTTATTGGTCCCGTGTTTAGCGTCGGGTTTGCCGGCCACGAGATTAAGAAGAAGGGATTGGCGCCCGGCGCCGTTCATGTAGGCTTGGATGTCATTCCGGTGGTGGGAACGGCAAAGAACCTTGTGGAGATAGTCACCGGCGATTGGATTCCGGATAAGGCTGGGACGCCGCAACAAGGGAACACCGCAGAATTCAAGGAACCCACCAGGATCGAAAAACCAAAACTCTAACCCAGCCCGCGAGTGGTGGACCCACTGCTAAGTGGTTTGCGAAGGTAAGTCTTATTCAGCACGAAGCGGCGGGCGTTCAATGAAAGGCCGCGCGGTTTCATACGCGTGGGCGAGGTTTAGTATCGTTGGTTCCGACCAGTAAGCGCCGAGTAGTTGGAAACCAATCGGCAGTCGCTTCGACGAAAGACCACAGGGAACGTTAAGCCCGGGAAGGCCGGCAAGATTTGCAGTGACGGTGTAGATATCGTTGAGGTACATCGCCAAGGGATTATCAACTTTTTCACCGAGCAGGAACGCCGGCGTCGGCGATGTTGGCGTGATGATCGCATCGCAACTTTCAAACGCCTTGCGAAAGTCTTCCTTGATAAGCGCACGGACTTGTTGTGCCTTTCCGTAGTAGGCCTCGTAGTAGCCGGCGGAAAGCACGTAGGTGCCCAACATGATTCGCCGTTTTACTTCCGGCCCGAATCCCTCCTCGCGCGTTTTGCGATACATCTCGCGCAGGCGTGGCGCATCCTCGGCGCGAAATCCATAACGTACACCATCGAAGCGAGCGAGGTTTGAAGAAGCTTCAGCCGTGGCGATGATGTAGTAAACCGCGATGCTGTATTGCGCGTTTGGTAGTTCAACCTCAACTATCTCCGCCCCCAGGTCCCGATACACATCCACCGCTGCCTGCACGGACGCGCGTACCTCGGCGTCGAGTCCTTCGCCAAAAAGAGATCGCGGCAGACCTAAGCGCGCGCCTTTGATATCGCGCGAAAGCGCGGCTGTGTAATCAGGCACGGGCACATTCGCAGTGGTGGCGTCGTGTGTATCACGTCCCGCGATCACTCCTAAGACCCGCGCGACGTCGCTGGTAGTGCGGGCAAATATTCCAACCTGATCCAGCGATGACGCAAATGCTACCAGGCCGTAGCGAGAGTTGCGTCCGTAGGTTGGTTTCAAACCGAACACTCCGCAGAGCGATGCGGGCTGCCGCACCGAGCCGCCGGTGTCGGAACCCAGGGCCACGGGCACGATGCCGGCCGCAACCGCGGCAGCCGAGCCGCCGGAAGAGCCGCCGGGAACGCGCGCGGTGTCCCAGGGATTCTTGACTGGTCCGAACGCAGAATTTTCATTCGACGAGCCCATGGCAAACTCATCGCAGTTGGTTTTGCCGACCGCTATCGCGCCGGCGGCTAATAGTCGATCAATAACCGTGGCGCTATACGGTGGATGGTAATCACCGAGGATGCGTGAACCGCAAGACGTTTGCAGTCCCTCTACGCAGATGTTGTCTTTGATCGCGACGGGAACGCCGGCGAGCGATCCGCCATCGATCGACTCGGATCGTTTCAAGGCGCCGGTTCGGTCGATTTCGAGGAAGGCGTTGAGCGGTCCGTTGAGTTTTTCCGCGGCGTCGAGAGAGAACTCAACCGCTCGACGGGCGGTTATTTCGCCGCTATCGATTAGTCTGGCAAGATCACCTGCAGATGTTTTTCCAAAGTCCATGAAGATAGGAGAAACGTACGACGGTAATTCGAATCGTCTCTGTGTGCCTCGGTGTTCTCCGTGACTCTGTGGTGGATCCTATCGACGATTGCTCAACACAGAGACACGGAGAACGCGAAGGTTGCGCAAAGAAAAAATCAGGATGTTACGCAAGGGAACTCAATTCGCGCGCAAAGTTTTTACCCCAGTCAAACTGCGCGCGAGCTTCGGGAATTGGATAGCCACGCGCCACGCTAATTAACTCGAATGCCTTCTCAGCGCTCGTGCCGGAAAACATCATGACACAAGAAGCGATCAGCGGCGCGCGCCCGATGCAACCATGACAGTGGAAGCCAATACTCTTGCCGCTCGCCAAAAGATCGTTCAACTCTCTCACCAACTTAAGCGTGACAGCTACCGAAGCGGGCACGCCGAAGTCCTGTAACGGAAAACTCACGAACTGCAAACCTTTGCTGCGGCAGAGCTCAGCTTCCGCAGTGAGCCCGAGATATAAATTGTCAGCGTCCGTCAGCATCGACACGACCACATCAATGCCCGCGTCGCGCCAGCCTTCGATTTCACTCGCCAACGCTTCGTTGCCTTGCGGCCGCGCCAGGATCGCCATTCGTCCGGCTGCGTCGTTCTCAATCCAATAGATAATTGGTTTCGACATTACAAAACCTTGGGAACGCGGAAGTGACCGGCTGCCGCATCGGGCGCTTCGGCGAGCGCCTTCGCCTGACCGAGCGAAGGAATCACGACGTCGTCGCGCGACGAATCGATTGCTTCGCCTTCGGGCGTGAGTCCGCCAAGCGCGGGGGTGACGTTGCTGGTATCGAGCGCATTCAACTGTTCGACGTAGGCCACGATCTCCGCCATCTGCGGCGCAAATATTTTGAGCTCGTCTGGCGTAATTTCCAGGTGCGCCAGTTGCGCTACCTTTTCGACATCGGATTCAGTGATGGGCATGGTGGTGAATTTCGGAATTCGATTTCTTGTTAGACCACCTGTGTCAGCAGGCGGCCCGGCTCTCTGAGCCCCCGCTCACGCCGGTGGTTCTGACTTTTCCAGACGTCTGACGCAACTCGCAGCCGCGCCAAGAAAAGCTTGTCGCAACCGAGCATCGTCAATTCCTGCGGCCGCAGACAACAGTTCAGCCGGCACCTGGTAATTGACGTCTCTGTTCTTGTTTGCACCATCCTCCCGTCGCAAGCGCGCAAGCGTCTTCGGATCCACGCGCAATTCGATAGACTTTACGAGGGGCTGGCCCAATATGGAGTTGAGTCTAAACAGAAACTGGCCGCGCATCTGTTCGAGTTGCCTTCTCCAAATATTGTCAGCTACCACCACGACAAGGGTATGGTTAAGAAGTTGAACGGGCACAGCATGTCCACTCAAGCCTTCGCCGACCGCGTGTTTCCACGCGGCAATAGCCGCAGCCTCACTAACTTCTTCGGAAGCGCCCGAGGCTTTTAGTATCGCCGGCAAAGTCTTGATCAGTTTATCCATGTGCTGCTCGCTGGAAGCGCCATTTGCAATCGACGCGCTTAAATCTACAATCGCAATTTACGCTAACGTCTGATTCTGGAGTGTAGCGGAGAATAGTTTGGCGCGACAAGCGAGGGAATAAACTGAGTAGGTTCGTACCTCTCTCAACGCAACTGAGGTCCGCAAGGAATACGAGACATACCGCCGGCGATAAAGAGATTGACGATATCGGATAGCATGACAATGTTTAAGCAGAAACTCATATTGGCGTCGAAGAGCCCGCGTCGCGCGGAGATACTCCGGGCCGTGGGCTGGGAGTTCGAAGCCATCGCGGCGAATATTGATGAGACTCGACGTCAGGGCGAAGAGGCCGCGAGCTACGTTAAGCGTCTCGCAACGACCAAGGCCGAAACCATCGCGCGTAAATCTCCGGCGGGTCTTGTGCTTGGCGCTGATACTGTCGTGGTGATCGATAAAGAGATTCTCGGCCAACCGCGGGACGACGAAGACGCCCGCCGAATGCTCACGCTGCTAAGCGGAAAGTGGCATGAGGTATTAACTGGCGTTGCGCTCATGCGCGCGGGCCAACCGTCGCAACTCCTAGTGGACCAGGAAACGACCCGGGTGCGTTTCACAGAGATGTCGGCTGACGAGATCGACTGGTACGTTTCAACCGGAGAACCGCAGGGAAAGGCCGGCGCTTACGGCATACAAGGCAAAGCCGCGCTCTTCATCGAAGAGATTCAAGGCGACTACTTCAATATTGTGGGCTTGCCGGTGCGGCTGGTCTATGAAATGTCGGGGAGGCTGCCGGAAGTTTAGAGTACAAGCGACTTTGCCCGAAAAATGGTTCGGCGGGTTCTGGCCAAGCAGAAGCCCGACCGTTAGCGAGGGCTCAAGATCGAAATTCTGGCCGAAACCCGAGCCCTTGCTATTGCGCGGGCTTCTGCTTGGGACAGCGTACTCAGCCCATTGACACTTTTCGGGCAAAGCCAGTACAAGCTTTAGCTTGCGTTCTACCCCAGCCGCAAGCTAAAGCTTGAACTCTAAACTGCTTATCGCATATCTAAAACAGCACACTGCCGCCGTCAACATTGATCGCCTGCCCGTTTATTCCACGGCCTTCTTCCGAGGCCAATAACAATGCCAACGCAGCAACTTCTTCAGGCTCGATGATTCTATTCTGCGGGCTCATCTTCTTGATCGAATCCATTGCTTCGTCTGCGGAGAGACGGGTTTTCTTCGTTATGTTTTCGATTCCGCGAGTGGTCATCTCTGTGTCCACATAGCCGGGACAAATAGCGTTTACCGTAACCCCCTTCGTTGCGACTTCCAGCGCAACTGAACGCGTTAACCCGAGCACGCCGTGCTTGGAGGCGGAATAGGCGGCGATGTAAGGAGCGCCGGTCTTTCCGGCGATCGAAGCAATATTAATGACGCGTCCCCAGCCGCGCTCGATCATTTGCGGCAACACCGCACGCGTGCAATAGAACGTGCCGCTGAGATTGATCCCGAGCAACCGATGCCAAAGTTCATCGTCGGTCCTGGTTATGGGCGCGCTCTCGGCAATGCCGGCGTTGTTTACCATAATGTCAGGAGCGCGCCCGAAATGTTCGGCGACCTTGGCAAACATTCTCTCGACGCTCTGCACGTCTGACACATCGCAAACGATCGCTAACGAGTTTGTTGAAACTCGCGCGGCTAATTCGCCCGCAACCTGTTCCACCTGATCCTGACTGCGCGCTGCAACCGCGACGTGTGCGCCCTCGCGCGCAAACGCGATTGCGATAGCGCGGCCAATGCCGCGACCACCGCCAGTGATCAACGCGATTCGATCTTGTAATTTCATCAAATTTGCTTCGAGTCCCGGGTTTCGAGTTCCGAGTTTCGAATTACGAGTTCCGAGTTCAAAACGAATTTGGCGGCTGCTTTCGAACTCGAAACTCGAAACTCGGAACCCGAAACTGTTTTAGCGCCCGGTAAACTTCGGCGCGCGTTTTTCCAGAAAAGCGCGCACGCCCTCGGCGCCGTCCTGCGACGCGAAGCATCTCATCTGTGCTTCAGTCTCATGGCGCAGCATCTCTTCCAGTTCCGCCGCCTGACTCATGTAGACGGCCTGCTTGGCCGCAGCCAGCGCAATCGCCGGCGCGTTGCGCAAGCGCTCGGCTAGCTTGCGAGTCTCCGCTTCCAGCTCCGCCGGTTCCACAACGTAGTTGACAACTCCCAATCGCAGGGCCTCATCCGCGCCCATGCTCTCGCCGAGAAAAAACATTTCGCAGGCTTTGTTTGGAGTCACCAGACGCGGCAGGAAATAGGTGCCGCCCCAATCCGGATGCAGGCCCACTTTCGCGAACGACTGGCTGAAAGTCGCCGTAGTTGAAGCGATGCGCAGGTCGCACGCGAGCGCGAGGTTACAACCGGCGCCGAAGGCTGGGCCATTAACGGAAGCAATCACCGGTTTCGTCATCTGGCGAATTGCCGTAACTACGCGGCGCGCCGATCCAAGCAAACGCGAAAACTCATCGGCGTCGTGGCGCTCAATCATGTCAGCCATTGCCGCCACGTCGCCGCCCGAGCAAAACGCGCGACCAGCTCCGGTGATGATGACTACCTGAACACCACGTTCGCTGCCGGCGGCTTCGAGAGCTTCCGCGAGATCGCGGCGCATGTGTCCGGCCAGCGCATTCAACTTCTCCGGACGATTTAGAGTAATCGTCGTGATGCCGTTATCTTCAGTGATGTCGATCTGTTCGTACATAAAAGGAGGGGAATGGTAAATGGTAAATGCGGTGAACGATAAGTGCCGATTGGTAAATGGTCTCAGAACCCTGGCTGACGAGTCCGATACTTCGATGACGGGCCACTGCTCTTTCTTAACGATTTACCATTTACCATTCACTATTTACCTTTGAAGATCGGTTTGCGTTTGTTGACGTAAGCGTCCAGTCCTTCTTTCGCATCTTCCGATTGAAAGAGCTGTTGTTGCAGTTCACGCTCCAACGCCAAAGCCGACTCGAAGGGAATCTCGCCTCCTGTTTGAACGCTGCGCTTGATTCGACCGACTGCGCCCGCCGCTTTATTTGGTAACGTAAACTGCGCCGCGTATGCCGTGACTTGCAGGGAAAACTGTTCAGCAGTTTCCGCCTCAAATATCTGATTGAGCAGGCCGAGCTCGAAGCCGCGCTGGAAATCGAAAAGTTCTCCGGTGGCCATTAACTCAATCGCCTTCGATTTGCCCACCAGCCGGGTGAGACGTTGCGTTCCACCTGTACCCGGCAGCACACCCAGCGACACTTCCGGCAGTCCCAACTTGCCGGCGTTGCGCCGGGCAACGCGAAGATCGGCTGCCATCGCGACCTCCAGTCCACCTCCCACGCAATGGCCGTTGATTGCCGCAATCACCAGCTTGGGAGTCTGCTCGAGCCGCAATAGCGTTTCATTCGCGTGCAGGCAGAAATAATATTTGAACGTTGGCGTCACGTTCCGGAGCATGTTGATGTTCGCGCCCGCTGAAAAAAACTTTTCACCGTTGCCGGTAATCACAATCACTTGCACGCCTTCATCCATACGCGCCTTGAGGATCGCGCCATCAAGCGCCTGCATCATCTCATAGGTGTAAGTGTTCGCCGGCGGATCGTTCAGCGTCAGGAAGGCGATTCCATCCTGCGCGCGATACTGGACCAGATCGCCGTCTGGTTTCGTGTCCTGAGCCTGTGCTTTAGCTTCTGCCATATTCCTCCTGTCAGAACCGCCTGCGTAAGCGGGCGGCTAATCCCGTGAATGCCATGTGCTAACGCGGCTAATCCCGCGAATGCCACCCGCTAACGCAGGTGGTTCTGACTTTACACCCTAAAGGCCCGACTCTGAACTGCGCCAAACACTCAGCGGCCCCGCGCCCATCTCTGGAGCGCAGTCTAGTTCGTCTGTTGGTGATCCAGCAACAAATCCGCGCAGGAACAAGCGCGTCACATTGTCCACCAACTCCGAAACTTTTAGTTTCCCGCGCGGATCATACCAATTGTAGATCCAGTTCATCATGCCGAAGAGCGCGTAGGTAGCAACGGTTAAATCGATTTCGGAACCGCCGTTTTCATTACCCTGCTGCCGCTGAATGTCCTTGAGAATCTTCCGCGCGAGCTTCGTGTATTTCTCTTTCTTGGTTGAGACGTGCGTGTGTAAATCGCCCGCGAGCGATTCGGCTTCATGCGACAGCACCTTCATCTCGGCCATGTTTGCGGCGAAGAATGAGAGGTGATTTTCAATGAAGATGCGCAGCTTGCTTAACGGATCCTGGCTTTCGCGCAGACGCTCTTCCAGGCGTTCGAGCACCCGCCCGAAACAATTGTCCTGAATTAGAAACAGGAGCTCTTCTTTTGACTTGCAATAGTGATAGAGGCCGGCGAGGCTGACGTTGGTCGCGCGCGAAATGTCGCGCATCGTGGTCGAGTGATAATTCTTTTCGGCAAAAATGCGCGCGGCGTTGCGGAGAATAAACTCCAGCTTTTGATCGTGCTTTGTAAAATCTTGCATAGCTGGGAGCGCAGGCATCTTGCCTGCCGAAGCGTGCGCAGCACGCGATAAAGTTTACTTACTAAGAGGTCACCATTCGATCCGCTGGTTCGCGCTCATTGCAGGCAAGATGCCTGCGCTCCCAGCTACAGTCGAACATATTCAAACTCAAACGGCTTGCCTTTAATTCCCGCCGCGGGGGGCGCGATCCAGTTCGCGATCTTTCCCGGCTCGACTACCGGGTGCATCAAGCTGCGAACGTATTCGCGATCCGCAATGGTCGGCAGCCAGTCAACTTTGCGTCGCTCAAACTCTTCCGCCGTGATCAGGTTTCCCTCGATATCGAAATGGTGGCCCGCGTATTCCCCAACATGGCGATGAAAACGGGGACTTGGCAAAAACAAACGTTCACTGATGCCTTCCTCAGCGAGTGATTTGTTCCAGCGCGCCAATCCCTTTTCGCAGTCTTTAACGTACTCGCCGCGCAACACTTCATTGAGCGCGTTACGCATGGGAACCTCGCGGTCTTTGAGTTGTGCCTGGGCGAGTTGTCCATCGTCAACCACCTTCATCGTAAAGTTTTGTTCGACGACGATGTGGTCCTCGTATTGATCCTGCTCCTTGTAGCGACCCTTGAGACCAGCAGCGAAGAAGTCTGCGGAGTTTGAACTAATCTCGCCGCCGAAGAGATCGAGCGAATAACTAAACCAGAAATTTATGTGCTTCTGAATGATGCCGAGCGGAATGCCGCCCAACTCGCGCACGTCGCCCTGTTTCAGCAACTGCGCGGTGCGCCTGACTACCCGGTTCAGACCCGTGTCGCCGACGAACATGTGATGCGCTTCTTCCGTGAGCATGAACTGACAGGTGCGCGCGAGCGGCTCGAAACCGGATTCGGCGAGGGCGGAGAGCTGATACTTGCCGTCGCGATCGGTAAACATCGTGAAGCAAAAAAAGTTGAGCCAATCGTCGCAGGGCTGGTTGAAGGCTTCCAGGATGCGCGGCTTGTCGGGATTGCCGCTGCGGCGTTCGAGCAGCGCATCGGCTTCATCGCGACCGTCGCGCCCGAAGTATCTTTGCAGCAGGTAGACCATCGCCCAAAGATGGCGGCCCTCTTCAACGTTTACCTGAAACAGGTTTCGCAGATCGTATAACGAGGGGCAGGTCTTGCCGAGCTCGCGCTGCTGCTCAACGGAAGCCGGTTCGGTGTCGCCCTGCGTGACGATGATGCGACGCAGTGAGTTGCGAAACTCGCCGGGCACTTCCTGGTAAGCAGGCTGCCCGTAGTTGTCGCCGAAACCAATCTTCGCGTCAGGCTCGGCGGGCTTCAGAAAAATGCCCCAGCGATAATCGGGCATCTTCACGAAATCGAAGTTGGCCCAACCGTCCGGCTCGACGCTGATTGCGGTGCGCAGGTAAACGTCTTTTTGCTGGAAGCCATCGGGGCCCATCTGCTGCCACCAGTCGAGGTAGTTCGGCAGCCACTTTTCCAGCGCGCGCTGCAGCTTCTTGTCTTCGGAGAGGTTAACGTTGTTTGGAATGCGATCGTATAAGTTCATGAATGACCTCGTAAATCGTGAATCGTAAATCGTAAATAGGAAAAGCGGCGGTTTCACTATTTACGATTTACTATTTACGATTCACTATTAAGTTCTCTTGAAATCGAAATGTGCCTGTGTAGGCTTGCCATAATTGGTTAACGCGCCTTCGGGACCCACGGCGTTAGGTCGTTGGAAGATCCAATTCTGCCACGCGGTCAGACGGCCGTAGATCTTAGTGTCCATCGTTTCCGGTCCAGCGAAACGCAGCGATGCTTCCATGCCGGTCAAGGCATCAGGCGACAACGACGTGCGCTCCTCTATCGCGACGCGAATTTCGTCTTCCCAATCGAGGTCGTCCGGAGCGAAGGTGATTAGCCCTGCTTCTTCCGCAGCTTCCGTATCGAACGGAGTTTCCTGGGCCAGAATCTGATCCACTCTCTCCGGGGTCGCAAGGAACCGCGACTGCAATCTTGTAAGTCCGTTACTCATCGGCAGCGCACCGCCATTCAACTCGCTAACAGCAATACCAACCTGGTCGTTGGTGCCGCTAAGCATGTAACTGCGATCGGAAGCCAATAACAACTCCAACAAGTTTCCGGCAAAGCAACTGCCGGGTTCGATGATGGCGAAGAAACTCTTTGCAGTTAGATCGAGCCGGCGCAGTACGCGCGCCAGGTACAGCAAAATTTCGCGAACCAGCCAATGGTCTTTATTGTCTGCCAGCGTTTTGTCTAACGCTAAGACGTCGTCGATGTTGCCCGCGGTGCGGATACAGACCAGTCCGATCTCCGGCTCGTTTACCCGCAGGTGCAGCAGCGCATCGTCTAATTCTCGATAAGCCTGAAGCGGCCAAAAGGAGTCGCCAAGTCGCTGGATTGCTTCGGGCGTTGTCGGGAGGTGACCTTCCGGACTGCGCACAGTCAGATCGGCGTAACGCTGGTCGCGATTCAAGATCAGGTTGACGTATTTGTATTCAACGCCTGACGACTTCAATTCTTTTTGTAGGGGATTGAGCTTGATGCCGTAAAGCAAACTGTTAGTTTGCGATGGTTCGCGATCATTCAAGCCGGCAGCCTGCGCTCCATTTCGCAAACTAACAGTTTGCTTTACGTTGTCGGCGATCACTCGAACGCGTGCGTCGATCGCCTCCTGGAATTTGCTGGTGGGAAAGTAGTCATCGATCAGTCCCCACTCCTTCGCGCGTTTTCCTTTCAGCCCTTCCGCCAAAGTGGAAAACACATCCGCGCGATCGCGTCGAACTTTTCTTTTATCGACGAGCCGAGTCAGCCCACCCGTTCCCGGCAGCACGCCGAGCAAAGGAACTTCGGGAAGGGAAATAGCGGAATTGCCGTCATCAACCAGATAGATTTCGTCGCACGCGATCGCCAGCTCGTAGCCGCCGCCCGATGCCGTTCCGTTTAGCGCGGCGATGTAGCGACGGCCCGAATGCAGCGAGTCGTCTTCGATGGCGCAGCGCGTTTCGTTGGTAAACTTACAGAAGTTTACTTTGAACGCATGCGACGAGGTGCCCAGCATGTAGATGTTTGCGCCAGCGCAAAATATGCGCGGTTTAAGACTGGTGATAACGACGGCCTTCACTTGCGGCTGCTCGAAACGCAACCGCTGAATAGCGTCCGCGAGTTCGATGTCCACGCCCAGGTCATAGGAGTTGAGCTTGAGCTTGTAGCCTTCGGCGAGCGTCACGTCTTCAGAAACGTCCATCGTCAGCGTTGCTACCTCGCCGTCAACCTTCAGTTTCCAGTGTTTGTATTGATCAGGTGACGTTTGAAAGTTAATCATCCAGTCCTCTTTATTATCACGCGCCCACGGTTGGGGCTTTGCTTAGTAAACATGGGGCAAATACGGGCATCTTGCCGTTGTCGGTTTGCTCGTTCGAACGTTCGTTCGGGAAGAGTTAGAATAACTTTGGACGGCGATTTTCGTCAAGTTAGTGGGATCTATTAAGGAGCAAGTTTTGGCAACTTCCTGGGGAGGGGGTTGAGCGTAGCTCGCTTGACAGTCCCGGAGTTTGGCGCGTAGGGTTTCGCTCCGGCGGTCCCTGATTGGGATTTGAGATTTGAAAAACTGGAGGCGAATCTGTTCTGGTGAACGGCGCGGTCTTCAAAACCGTCAGTGAGACTGTGAGAACAGGCTCAGGTAGGTTCGATTCCTACACGCCTCCGCCAACGGCATTGCCAATAGCGGATTGGCAATTGGCGATTGATTTCCTGCGGCAGTTGAATGACAACGCCCCGGCATTCGTCAGTTGAGCGTGTCCGGTGCAGCTTGAATCCGGCAACATGCTAATTAAATTGGCAATCGGCAATCGGCAATCGGCAATTGGAAATGACATGAGAGATTGGGTTGCTCTTAACATGACGCCCGGCATCGGACCGCGGGCCGCTGCCAAACTCCTCGAGCGCTTTGGATCGGCTGCGGCGGTCTATCGTGCAACCCGTGCGGAGCTTGAAAAACTTCGCCTGCTTCCGGAGGCAGTCGACAGCATCATCGCACGCGATATGCATGAGAAGGCGGAAGTCGACATCGAAAACGTCAGGAAGCTGGGCGGCGATATTCTGGTACTCGACGACGGTGTTTACCCGGCGTTGTTAAGAGAGATTTACGATCCGCCGATAACGCTATATGTGAAGGGCGACTGGTCGGAATGCCTCGAGCAGCCTTGCGTGGCGATCGTCGGTTCGCGAAAGTGTTCGACCTATGGACAGAACGCAGCTTCGATGCTGGCGCGGGACTTGGCGCAGCGCGGTGTAACTATTGTTTCAGGTTTTGCGCGCGGAATAGATGCGGCGGCGCACCGAGGTGCTATGGAAGGCGGGGGTCGAACGGTTGCCGTGATCGGCACCGGCATTGACGAGGTTTACCCGCGCGATCATAAGAAACTCGCGGATGAAGTTTTGGCAGCCGGCGGAGCAATCGTTTCGCAGTTTCCTCTAACCACTCCGCCAGTCTCGGAAAATTTTCCTTATCGCAATCGCATCATTAGCGGATTGAGTTTAGGCGTGATCGTGGTTGAGGCAGCGGAAAACTCGGGTTCATTGATAACCGCCCGACTGGCCATCGAGCAGAACCGGGAAGTCTTCGCGGTGCCGGGAAATATTACTTCGCGCACCTCCTTTGGCACTAACTACTTGATCAAAGGGGCGGGCGCGAAACTGATACAGCAATGGCAGGACGTGGCTGCGGAGTTACCGCCGCAAATCGCGGCGAAACTTCTGCCACCGCCACTTGGCGAAAAGAAGAAGGAGAAGGCCCTCGCGGATCAGCTGGCCCTCGTTCCGCCAGGACTGACCGGTTTCGAGCACTCAGTTTTCAAGTTGCTTTCGGCGGACAATCCGGCGCACATTGATGCGCTCGTGGATCAAAGCAGACTGACAATGCCCGATCTGACGTCGGCTCTGCTAACGCTGGAGATGCGCGATCTAATTCGCGCGCTGCCGGGAAAATGTTTTGTGCGGAAGATGTGAGAACGGTGAATAGTAAATAGTGAATAGTGAATAGTGAATAGTGAATAGATGGCAAAAAATTTAGTCATAGTTGAATCGCCGGCGAAGGCGAAGACGATAAACAAATACCTGGGAAAGGACTATCTGGTTAAGGCCTCGATAGGCCACATAAAAGATCTGCCTTCCAAAGGTTTGGGAGTTGACGTCGACGACGATTTCAAACCTACCTACGAAGTAATTCCCGATTCAAAAAAGCGAAACAACAAGCGCATCGTGGCCGAGCTGAAGGCGGCGGCCAAACAAGCGGACGCGATCTATCTCGCGGCTGACCCCGATCGAGAAGGTGAGGCCATTTGCCAGCATCTGGCGGAAGAGATTGTGCCGAAGCGGCCCGCGAAGCCGTATTTCCGCGTGATGTTTAATGAGATTACGAAGCGCGCGGTGAACGAAGCTTTCGAACATCCGCGAAAAATCGACGAGAACCTGGTTGATTCGCAGCAGGCCCGCCGCGTGCTCGATCGTCTGGTGGGTTACAAGGTTTCGCCGCTGCTGTGTCGCACGGTGGGCGGACGCCTGAGCGCCGGCCGCGTGCAGTCGGTAGCGCTGCGGATGGTCGTCGAGCGCGAGCGCGATATCGAACGCTTCGTCAAGACCGAATATTGGACCATATTTGCAAATCTCGCTGCTCAACTACCGCCGGCCTTCGACGCGCGGTTGTTCAAAGTGGGCGAGCAAACTGTCAAGGTAGGCGGTTTCGATCAGGACCCAAAGGCGAACGAGATCCTGATTGGCAACGACGCGAAGGCCGAGGAGATTGTAGCCGAAGCCCGGGAGCAAACCTTCGTAGTCAATGAGGTAACCAAGAAAGAGCGCAAGCGTAATCCGGTTCCCCCCTTCATCACTTCAAAACTGCAGCAAGAGGCTGCGCGCAAACTCGGCTTTGCGGTGAAGCGCACGATGATGATTGCGCAGAAGCTATATGAAGGAGTCGAACTCGGATCTGAAGGCTCGGTGGGGTTGATTACCTACATGCGAACCGATTCCACGCGAGTGTCCGACGCGGCATTACAAGAGGCGCGAGATTTCATTAGTGCAAAGTACGGGGCGCCGTATCTGCCGGAGAGAGCAATTCATTATCGCTCGAAGAAAGATGCTCAGGATGCACACGAGGCGATCCGTCCGACGGAAGTTGCGCGCACGCCGGACTCGCTCGCCGCCTATTTGAACAAAGATGAACTCAGGCTCTATCGCTTGATCTGGCAGCGTATGGTTGCTTCGCAGATGACTCCCGCGATTTTCGATCAAACCACGATCGACATCGGGGCGGGGCGTTTCATATTTCGCGCGACCGGCTCGGTGCAGAAGTTTGACGGCTTCCTGAAGCTTTATCAGGAGGGCCGCGATGAGAAGACCGAAGAGGATGACGAAGCCGAGCGCACTCTGCCGCGGGTAGAAAAAGGCGAGACGCTGGGGCTCAACAAGATTGCGCCCGAGCAACATTTCACCGATCCCCCGGCTCGCTTCACGGAAGCCACGCTGGTAAAAGCCCTGGAAGAAAAGGGAATCGGACGGCCATCAACGTATGCGGCGATCATGACGACGATCCAGGCGCGCGAGTACGTCGAGAAACTCGAGGGCCGTTTCCATCCGACTGAATTAGGGAAGACGGTAAACGATCTGCTGATCGAAGGCGGCTTCGCCGATCTCTTTAATGAGACTTACACCGCGCGCATGGAGGAGGAGCTCGATTCAATTGAGGAAGGAAAACTCAAGTGGACCGACGCGCTGCATGATTTCTATGGAAAGTTTGCCGACGACCTCGATAAATTCAAAGTCTATGTTAAGGACATAAAGGACAAGGACACGCCGACCGAAGAGGTCTGTTTGAAGTGCGGCACGCCGGGTATGGTGCTGAAGTGGGGCCGCTTTGGGAAGTATCTCAAGTGCTTGAATTGTGAAGCAACGCGCGACGCGGAGCCCAAGGCCGGCTCCAACGGCGGCGCGAATGGCAGCGAGGCAGCCGCCGGCGGCGAAGAAGCAGCGGAGCTTGAAGCCTGCGAATTATGCGGGAAGCAAATGCAACTGAAACGTGGACGCTTTGGTCCGTTTCTCGGTTGCACGGGTTATCCCGAATGCCGAAACATTCGCAAGATTGCGAAGAGCGGTGTGGCCGCGCCGGCGCCGGTGCCGCTGGATGAGAAGTGTCCCGTCGACGATGCGCAGTTGGTGCGGCGCTTCGGGCGCTTCGGCGAGTTTATCTCCTGCTCGAATTATCCGAAGTGCAAATACATCAAGCAGGAATCGACCGGCGTTCACTGTGCGCGGCCTGGTTGCAAAGGTGAGTTGGTCGTTAAGAAGTCGAAGCGCGGAAAAGTGTTTTATGGCTGCGCGACTTATCCCGACTGCGATCGAGTTTACTGGGACAAGCCGGTGGCGGAAGCGTGCCCAAACTGTAAGGCGCCGTTCCTGCTCGAGAAGACGACTAAGAAGCAGGGCACATTTCGTCATTGCGCGAATGAAGAGTGTGGTTACAGCTCCAGCGAAGGTGCGGTTGCGAAAGCCAAGGCGAAGAAGTAGGACAGACATTCCTGGATGTCCCAGTTGGTTGCGAGTTTGTTCCAAGTTAGACTCCACCGAAGAATCCCATCAAGAAAGAGTGAATAAGAATGGACAGACAGGAATGTCTGTCCTACTAATTCAGAGGAGAAGTGAGAATGTTAAGACGCAATGCGATCGTCGCGCTGCTGGTCGTTTTCTTCATATCGCCGAGTGCGGCTCTTGCTCAGCAAGCCGCGCCGTCGCCCGTTCCCACTGTGCAAACAACCGCCACTCCGCAGCCGTCCCCCACGCCTGCAAGTGATCCGAACGATCCGATCGAGCGTATAAAAGACGAAGGCCTAAACCGGTCGCAGGTGATGCAGACCTTGAGTTATCTCAGCGACGTTATTGGCCCGCGCTTGACTGCATCGCCGGGAATGAAGCGCTCCAACGAATGGACCAGAGACCAACTCACGAAATGGGGACTCGCGAATGCGCATCTTGAAGCGTGGGGACCGTTCGGTCGCGGCTGGTCGCTGAAGCGTTTCTCCGCGCAGGTCTCCGAGCCGCTAAGCATTCCGCTCATCGCGTATCCGAAAGCGTGGTCGCCCGCGACGAACGGGCCGCTCACTGCCGACGTGGTTTACGTTGACGCGAAAGACGAGGCCGACTTGCAACGATTCAAAGGCAAGCTGCAGGGCGCGATTGTACTGACGGGCAAGATGCGCGAAGTCAAAGCACGGTTCGAGCCGATGGGCACGCGGCTCGCCGACAAAGAGTTGCTGACTTTAGCCGACGCGCCCGAGCCCGGTCGCAGTGGACGCCGTACGAGTGCTGAGTTGCAAGCAGCGCAGTTGTTCAGCATGAGGAAGTATCAATTCTTTCAAAGTGAAGGCGCAGCGCTGCTCGTTGACGCCAGCCGCGCGGGGGATGGTGGGACGATCTTTGTGCAGTCGGCAACCGTGCCCCAGCCCGTTACGCCTGCGTCCTACGTTTCCGGGGCGCCGCGATTGATTCAATCGTACGACAAGACGGCCGGGCCGATACCAGCTCAGATCGTGCTTGCAGTCGAACACTACAATCGCATTGCGCGCATGATAGAAGCGGGCGAGAAAGTGAAACTGACGGTTGACCTCGCGGTCGAGTGGCAGGACAAAGATCCGATGGCTTACAACACGGTGGCAGAGATTCCCGGTGGGGATCTGCAGGATGAAGTTGTGATGCTTGGCGGCCACATGGATTCGTGGCACGCGGGAACCGGAGCAACGGATAATGGCGCCGGCGTGGCCGTAGCGATGGAGGCGGTGCGGATTCTCAAGACGTTGAACCTGAAACCACGACGAACGATTCGTATCGCATTATGGACCGGCGAAGAGCAGGGCTTGCTGGGATCGAAAGCTTACGTGGCTGAACACTTCGGGAAGCTGGAAACTCCCGCGAGCGCATCGACTGCCATCGCGTCATCTGCCGGGACATCGATGTCGACCTCGACCTCGCCAAGTCCTTCGCCGGCTGCGAGTCCCAGTCCTGCCGTGCTCGTAACCAAACCTGAGTATGAGAAGTTTAACTCATACTTCAATCTCGACAATGGTACCGGAAAAATTCGTGGCGTATACCTGCAGGGCAACGAATCGGTGCGCGCGTTGTTTCGCCAGTGGCTGATGCCCTTCCGCGATATGGGCGCGGCCACGCTCTCCATTGCCAACACCGGCGGCACGGACCATCTCTCGTTCGACGCTATCGGCCTGCCCGGATTTCAGTTCATCCAGGATGAGATTGAATACGACACGCGCACACACCATTCGAACCAGGATGTGTTCGATCGCATTCAGGCGGATGACCTGAAACAGGCGGCCACGATCATGGCTGCGTTTGTTTATGACGCAGCGATGGGAAACGAGAAGATTCCGCGCAAGCCGATGGCCAAATAGCAGCGCGAGCTAACTGGTTTGAATCACCTGAGTAAAAAAGCGAGTCCTCCGGGCTCGTCTTTTTTAGGTTCGCTTCCAGCAGTGCAACACTTACAAATCTCAACCTCTTACTGGGACCGCGGGCGCCCTTGCCCGCCCGGTGGCGCAAGCGTCAACACACCCTGGACCAAGCGTCAGATTTCTGCGGGATTGCTGTAACCGGGATACTCAGCTTTGTCTTGGGCCACTAGCGGGCGAGGGCGCCCGCGGTCCCAGTGGGAGGGTGAGCTTGATCGTAGTTGCCGGTGCTATTCGAACCAGGCGTATCTGCCGTTGGTCCAGTAAAGCGAACCTTCTCGCCCTGCGAGTTTCTCGCTGATGACATCACCCGCGCGTTGTGGAAAAGGTTTCTTGTTGCGGTCCGCTTTTGACGCTTCGCTGACCGACTGAGCGCGCACATTTTCACCCACCGCATTTTTCAGCAGAAAAGTCTGGCGCGCGTACTGGTGGTGCCAGCCCGCTTGCTCGTATCCATGCAGCACCAGGAACAGGACATCGTTCGCCTGAACGGTTACGGCTGCCGGGGGTTTAGGTAATCGCTGCACGGCTTTGTTGGGATCGGGCAGGACCACTTTTCGCGGGTCTTCGATTATCCAGTTGGCATATTCACTATTGAGTTGCGGCAGCGCTCCCTCGGCTGGTCTGACGATCACGGCGAGGTCCTCGGAGCTATCGCCGTTGAAGTCGCCCACGATGAAGGGCGCGCTCTGGCTCGTATCGATCGTTACCGCATTCACGCAAACGCGCTTGACTGCTGCTTCGACTTCGGCGAGCGCGGGCCTCGGCGAGCTCGCAGATTTATTTGGTTCAGTAGACGCGTTCGTTTGCGGTGAGGCTTGTTGCGGCGTGGCTGTCGCTCCAGTTGAAATTGGTCCAGAGGGTTGTCTAGCTCCCGAGCAAGCAAAAGAGAAGACAGTAGCGATCACGAAGAGAAGCAGACTCCCTGATATTCGTTTGCGAATTTCTTGACGTGCCGGCATTGATGCGGCCCTCCGTTTCACGGAATTTTACGAACCGCATCGTCCCCGCTCAGTTTAGAGAGAGCACTTGTGCCCCTGCCGCGCGAGGCGGATAAGTCCGCTTTCTAAACGGCCACGAGCGGAGAGGTGGACAAGTCCACTTTCTAAACGATGTGCAGGTGGTGCAATGCCGTGGGGCATGGAAAGCGTAGTAAACGAGCTTGAGAGACTAATCAGCTAGGCCGGAAATGCTGACCAGTCTCTCAAGCTGTAGGTTGAATTACACTCATGCCGATCAAGTCCAGACGACTCGATCGCTAGAGTGATTCAAGGAAGACGATTAGTTGCCTCTTCTGGTTATCGCTCAGCAATTGAAATTGGGCCGTAACCGCCGCGGCTTCGCCCTGGTGACGGAGAATCGCTTCCTTGAAAGTAAACGATGCGCCGGCTGGCGGAGTCGCTGAACCGGTCGGGCTCACCGATGAGCCGTCGTGCATCAAACGCGTTCTGGTGCGAACTCCCCAAAGCGGCGGAGTGCGCACTTTAAGGCGCGTCGTCTGACCACCGTTCTGAACGATGCCGTCGCCCGTGCCAATGTCGTGCAACAGGAAATCGCTGAAGGGTCGAATGACTTTGAAGCCCAACGGCTTGTCCACTTTGAAGAACCCGCCGTTGATCACCGTTCCCGGTCGTACCGTCACGATTGCCGGTACATGGCAGGCGCTGCAACTGTAATGAAGGCCGGGCATCTGCTCGAAGATTGCTCTGCCTTCCTTCACGTCTTCCTCGAACGCTGCCTGAACTTCTTTGTCCTGTGGCGGCGCCTTAGTGGCCCTCATAAACTGCGTGAAGGTGTCGATGTCGCGCTCGTTGTCTTCGCCACACGGGCAACTTGGACAGTATGGTACCTGGACATCACACGGAAGAGTGTTGTCATTGGGAAACGGGTCAAACGCCGTCACCGGGCGGCCCAACGACGAGTTTTCGTTGATCACCAGGAAATTCGTAATGCCCATCTCATTGAGGTAGGCATCGCCGGAAAACGATAGCAGGCTGGCGATTTGATCCTTCCAGCCAAAACGGCCGAGGCGACGAACGCAAGGCCGACCGCGAAAAGCACAATCGCGATTGTTCTGCACATTCGCTTCCAGTACCGGGACCGCGATGGCATCTCCGTGGATCACGCCGCCGCTGATATTCGACTGCGCGTTCGAGATTGCCAACAGGGTGCCGTTCGCAACCGCTTCAACAAAGCCATCGCCCAGCAAATTGAGCGAGGTGCGGAACGTGCGAACTGATTCATCTTTTTCTATGGGTGCCGGAAACGGACTCGTTTGGGTCGGGTAAACGAGTGCGCTAAAAAGCGGCGGCACGCGTTCCTGGACCTTGGCGTTGATCGCGCGATCGTTGATCAACGAGCCACCCGGAGCATCAAAGAACTCGTTGGCGGTGTTGTGTCCCGCCCTCAGTTCAGTGATCTGGCTGATGGCGCCGCTGACCGGATTCTGGTGACATTCACGACACGACTGCGCGTTGTAAACCGGCCCGAGTCCATCGGGAATTATTTCATCAACGACATTGAAAGTGATCAAGTCGTCTTTGTGTGTGGGTTGGTCGACGTGCCCGTTGGTCTCGGTACTGAAGTCGGCCGGCGCTTCCTCAGCATGATCGCAGTCTTGCGGTGTCGGGCAACTCGGGCAAGGGGGCAAACATTGATCAGCCCC
>DASYMB010000405.1:0-5410 GCA_036009285.1 Pyrinomonadaceae bacterium
TTGCATAGTCGAATTGCTCCTCAAGCTTCACGTTCCTTACGATAATTCAACCTGATTGACAATAGTATATCGCGGATGCGACGCTGATTCGCTTTAACGATCACCGCGAAAGGAGAACCGTGCCGTGCGATTGACCGAAATGGTTTCGTGCTCTGGTTGAGCGGCTAAGCTGTCACCGAGCTTACTCGCTCAGGTGTTGAGCGGGCTACCACCACAGCCCAAAGACGAGAATGTTTTGGTCGGCTTCGACACGGCCGACGACGCCGGAGTGTATCGACTGCGCGACGATCTCGCGATCGTGCAAACGGTCGATTTTTTCACGCCCATCGTTGACGATCCTTTTATCTACGGTCAGATCGCGGCGCTCAATTCGATTAACGACGTGTGGGCGATGGCCGGTACACCGCTGACCGCCCTCGCGATAACCTGCTTTCCCAAGCAGGGCGTCGACCCGTCAATACTCGGCGAGATTATGCGCGGCGGCCAGGAGACTTTGAACAAGTATGGCGTGACGCTTATCGGGGGACACAGCGTCGACAGTGAACAGATCATGTTTGGGTACGCCGTTACCGGAGTTATCGATCCAGCTAAGATCGCCACTAATGCGGGTGCGCGCGTGGGCGATGTAATCATCCTGACGAAACCAATCGGGACGGGTGTTATTTCGACGGGGATCAAGTTTGAGAAGACGACTCCGGAGGTTGCGGCTGCTTCGGTCGCAACGATGCTGACTCCCGGGCGATATGCTGCTGAGTCGATGCGCGAATTTGGCGTCAAGGGTGCGACGGACGTGACCGGGTTTGCGCTATTGGGCCACGCTTGGGAAATGGCCCGGGCCAGCAACATTACGATTCAGATCGAACCCGGTGCTGTGCCTTTGCTCGACGGCGCGCTCGAGCTTGCGGCAGCCGGTGTAATCACCGGCGCTGACAGAACGAATCGCGAGTATGTAGGCGACGATATTGAGATCGCTGAGTCAGTCAACAAAGAGATGCGCCGATTGCTTTACGATCCGCAGACCGCAGGCGGGATGTTGATTGCGATTGCCGGCGATCGTTCGCAAGATTTACTTCGGCGCCTGCAGGAAAACTATCCGACCGCAGCGGTGATCGGACGTGTGACTGGGCGAGCGGCGCATTCAGTTGTTGTCGAGCAGTAGCGAGTGCTTTGCAATCCGCGCCAGTTAGTTTTTGGGGGCGCCGGGCGAACTCTTATCTTGCCGTCTCTGACGGAGGCAGCTATGCTTAATGTTCGATTATTTGCGGCCTTTTAGAGGGAATCAGCCATGGCTTCCGTTCCCAACTATTACCTAAGTCCGGAAGAGTATTTAGCTCTTGAGCGTAAAGCCGAGTTCAAGAGCGAGTACCTGGACGGCGTAGTTTACGCGCTGGCCGGAGCCAGCCCGCGCCACAATCTGATCGTGGCTAATATCATCATCACTCTTGGCGGACAACTCAAGGGTCGGCCTTGCAGAGTTTACCCGAGCGATCTCAGGGTGAGAATTCCAAGCTCCAAAGGGTTTTTCTATCCGGACGTATCAGTTGTCTGCGGCGATGATGAATTTGCCGATGACGAACGCGATGTGATTCTTAACCCTACGCTAATTGTCGAAGTATCTTCAGAGACAACTGCAGCCTTCGACCGCGGCAAAAAGTTTTTGTCTTACCAGCAAATTGGTTCAATGCAGGAATATCTTCTGGTCTCCCAGGATGAAATTCTGGTGGAAGGATACTCAAAGCAGGGTAATGATACGTGGCTCTACACCAAGGTGACAGGACTGGAGGGAAGCCTAAGCTTGCCGTCCATCGAATGCGAACTTGCATTGAAAGATGTTTACGACAAAGCAACGTAATGCACGAATCAGACTTAATTGCTTCGTTGCAGATTCTTTCTTGTAAAATTGGCCATGGTTTTCCCAATCCAACAAGGCGCTGAATCAAAGTCGCGCTCCATCATCGATCTCTACAACAGCGTTCGCGCACGGACGATGCAGATCGTGGCGCCGCTCGAGACCGAAGATTACGTGATTCAGACCGCGGAATTCATGAGTCCGCCGCGCTGGCACATTGGCCACACGTCGTGGTTTTTCGAGACGCTGTTGCAAGCCCACCAACCCGGCTACAAAGTTTATTCCGACGAGTATCTCTTCTATTTCAATTCGTATTATGAAGGCTTCGGCGCGCGCATCGAGCGGCCGAAACGAGGAACAAGATCACGACCGACAGTTAAGGAAACAGTCTCCTATCGCAACCGCGTGGATGAACACATGCTTTCGTTCCTGGACTCAATCGAGCACCAGCCGGAAACGGAAACTATTCTGGCGCTCGTCCGCCTTGGACTCGAACACGAGATGCAACACCAGGAATTGCTGGTTTACGACATCAAGCATTTGCTTTGCGATCAATACGACGCCCCGATACAGCCGGCGCCAGTGTCGTCAATGAAAGTCGAAGGCATGGCGGAGATTGAAGGCGGACTTTTCTGGCTTGGCTACGATGTTCCAAGCGGAAGCCCGACCGTCAGAGAGGGCTCTAATAGAACCGGCAGCGAGCGACCCGAAAGCGGCGTCAAGCCGCCGCACTCCAAAAATTACGACTTCGCTTTCGACAACGAAAAACCGGCGCACCAGGTTTTCATGCGGGATTATGCTCTTGACCGCGCGTTAGTCAGCAACGGCGATTATCTCGAGTTCATCCGCGATGGTGGTTATCAAAACTTTCGCTGGTGGTTCTCGGAAGGATGGGAAGTTGTTAACCGCGACGAGTGGCGCGCGCCGCTCTACTGGGAGCTGCACGAGCACACGTGGATGATTCGCGACTTCGCTGGTTTGCATCCAGCGGAAATCAAAGCAAACGAGCCTGTATCTCAGGTGAGCTTTTTCGAAGCTTCAGCTTTCGCAAAATGGGCGGGCAAGCGTTTGCCCACGGAAGCCGAATGGGAAAAGGCCGCGGCGTTTGATCCACAAACCCGCCGGCAAATGGCTTTCCCCTGGGGCAACGATGCGGTCGATTCCTCAAAAGCCAATCTGTTTGAGAACGGCATCTGGGCGCCCGCAGCGATAGGTTCATTTCCTGACGGCCAGAATAGTTACGGCTGCCAGCAAATGATCGGCGATGTCTGGGAATGGACCACTTCAGACTACGTTCCCTACCCGGGTTTCAAATCCGAGTTCGACGAATACAACGACAAATGGTTCGTCAACCAGAAAGTTCTGCGTGGCGGGTCCTTTGCCACACCGCAATTGCACATCCGCTCGACCTACCGCAACTTCTTCCACGCGCACGAGCGCTGGATGGTCTCGGGCTTCCGCTGCGCGAAGGACATGTAAAGCAAACTGTTAGTTTGCTGGCAAATCCATTCAAGGTCGGTGAATCCAAGCTCGAAGCAACTAACCGTTTGCTTTACACTCGACTACAGTTTCATTCCAATCCCGCAAGGACAGCGGTGGCTAAACCTGCTGCCGGGCAAGCCGTTCGCGCGAAGCGTAGTTCTCCTCAAGATGCAAGATCTCGACGTTTCCGCAAACCAATATTTTGCGTTACGATTCTTTGGGAAATGAAGTAATTCAAAAATAGGAACATCACATTGATCACTGAACTAAACGAAACGGAAGTGCGGGTGCTCGGGTCGCTGGTTGAGAAGCAGGTGACGACGCCCGAATACTACCCGCTCACGCTAAACGCGCTGACGCTTGCCTGTAATCAGAAGAACAACCGCAGTCCGGTTACATCTTATGACGAGACGACGGTCGCCGGAGCGCTGGAAACCCTACGCGAAAAGAATCTCGCCTATGTCTTCTATGGCAGCACGAGTCGCGTGCCGAAATATAAACACGTGCTTCCGGAAGTGATGCATTTGACCCAGCCGGAGTTGGCGCTGATGTGTGTACTGCTGCTTCGTGGGCCGCAGACCACCGGCGAACTCGCGACGCGCGCTTTTCGGCTGCATGAGTTTGCCGGTTTGGAAGAAGTTGAAACGACGCTTAACTCGCTGATAACGAGAGAGCCGGATCCGTTGGTCATACGACTAGCGCGTCAACCCGGTCAGAAAGAAGTGAGATTCGCTCACCTTCTTTCCGGAGAAGTTTCAATCGAGGCGGTTCATGAAGAAGTTGCACCAGCCCGCGGACGTGGCCGGGGCGACAGCGACAAGGTGGCCGCACTCGAAGCGGAAGTGGAAACACTCAAGGCCGAGGTGGGAATGCTGAAAACGCAGTTTGAAACTTTCAAGAAACAGTTTGAGTGACCCTTGCGTCCAACCAACCGCGAGCGAATATCCACAGATTACGCAGATTACACCGATTAAATAAGACAGGTGGGAGCAATCATCAGCTTTCACTGTTTTCTTTTAATCTGTGTAATCTGCGTAATCTGCGGATATGTGTTTCATGGTTTGCAGCTCTAGGCCAGTGTTTCATTTGTGCAATTCCGGCCTCCCTGCGTTATAATATTCCTCCCCATGAATCTAAAAATATTTCATCCAGCGGTCGCGCGTTGGTTTGGCAAAAGCTTCCCTGCAGCCACCCATCCGCAAGAGCAAGCGTGGCCGGCGATCAAGGAACATCGCAACACCCTGATTGCCGCGCCCACCGGTTCCGGAAAAACTCTGGCTGCCTTTCTGGCGGCAATTGACGACCTGGTGCGCCTCGGAGTTGAGGGCAAGCTCGACGACACGACCCACGTCGTTTACGTTTCTCCGCTCAAAGCCTTAAGCAACGATATCCAACGCAACCTGCAAATTCCGCTCGCCGGGATTCAGGAAGAGTTGCGCGCCATGGGCCTGCCCGAAGTTAACATCCGCACGTTTGTCAGGACCGGTGACACGCCCGCGGGAGAGCGCACTGCGATGATCAAGCGTCCTCCTCATATCATCGTGACGACACCCGAATCGCTTTACATCCTGCTGACCAGCGAAGGCGGACGGCGGATGCTGCAGACGACGCGCACGATCATCCTCGATGAGATTCATGCGGTGGTCGGCGACAAGCGCGGCTCGCACCTCGCGCTCTCAATCGAACGCCTCGAGCAGCTTGTAGGGCAACATGCAGCCGAAAACTCGAAACGCGAAACGCGAAACTCGAAACTAATCCGCATCGGTTTATCAGCGACTCAGCGTCCGATCGAAGAGGTAGCGCGTTTTCTCGTGGGCACCGAAAACATCGATGCCGATGGAACACCAAACTGCACCATCGTCGATAGTGGACACACGCGCCGGCTGGATCTGGCGATCGAGCTTCCGGAGTCGCCGTTGCAAGCAGTGATGTCTGGCGAAGTTTGGGACGAAGTCTATGATCGTCTGGCGCAGTTAATCCGCCAACACAAGACGACGCTTGTTTTTGTTAACACCCGGAGACTGGCGGAACGTGTTTCTCGACATCTGGGCGAACGTCTCGGTGACGAAAACATTGCCG
>DASYMB010000406.1:0-2149 GCA_036009285.1 Pyrinomonadaceae bacterium
ATTTTCCATTTCTCATTTGTCATTGGTGGATTCAACTTACAACTGCAACAGTTGAATTCTTTTTCGCTCCAGCGGAGCGAAATGTTTATAGCTCGAGTGCACTCAAAGATCTCGCTCCGTTAGGAGCGACCTGGCGGAACCTTCGCTCGGGCATGCAATAGCGGTTGCGCTCCCACGGAGCGCCGGAGTAAATAAAGACCGCCAAGCTATAAACATCTCGCCCCGCTGGGGCAAAGCGACAACAACGATCTGTTGCACTTCCAACTTGATCCGCGATTTTCATTTTTAATCGTCAGAAGGAGACGCGTTATATGTTCAAACGATGATCGTCTTATGTCTGCGATGCCAAATGAGAAATGGAAAATCGTCTTCGTGCGCACCTGCTCCTGCCGTCTGCTCCTGCTGCCTGCCCACTCTCCACTTCCTCGGCTATACTCCTCTTCGATCGCAGTAGAACACCGATGCAAGCTTCCGCCGAACAACAGTTCAAAGGTGCGCGTCCCGCCGAGGAGACTCGCGCACGCGCTTACGAGTTTGCCGATCTCTCTTCCTATCCACTGAAGAAGCGGCTGCTGATACGCGTTGCTGACCTCGCGTTTTTCCTGTTGATTAAAGTGATCGGGCGAACGATTCGTTGGCAGGTAAACGGATGGGAAAACTGGGAGGCCGCCACGCGCGACGGCCAGGTCCCCATCTTCACCTTCTGGCACAACCGCGTGTTCCTCGCAACGTACTTTTGGCAAAAGCGTGGCATCGTCGTTATGACCTCGCAGAGTTTCGACGGCGAATATATCGCCAGATTCATTCAACGATTCGGCTATGGCGCGGCGCGGGGCTCGAGTACGCGAGGGGCTGTGGGAGCGATCATCGAAATGGCTCGACTAATGCGCGCCGGGTCGCCGACAGCATTCACTATCGACGGCCCGAAAGGCCCACGCTACGTCGCCAAGATGGGCGCGGTGCTGCTGGCGAAAAAAACCGGACAGCCGATTCTGCCGTTTACGATCAGCGCGCGACATTGGGAAGCGAAGCGAAGCTGGGACGGATTTCAGGTGCCCTTGCCTTTCTCCCGCGCGCGCGTTGATATCGCCCCGCCAATTCACGTTCCGGCCGACACTGTCGACGCCGGCCTGGAGGCCAAACGCGACGAGTTGCAAGCGGCGCTCGACGGGATTAATCGTCCAACCTTTTCAGGATAGCGGCTTTGTCGCCTTCCGTGCGGTAAGGCTCTGCCTTACCGATGAATTCATTGATCTGAGGCTGCGCCTCCGACGGTTGGAGGCGCAGCCTCCAACCCAACAAGTCTCCAGAAAGGCACAGCCTTTCCGCACGGAAGGCGGCAAGCCGCGGAAGTAGTAACCAGTGCGCAGTAAGCAGTAAGCAGTAAGCAGTAAGCAGACGAGTTTCATGAGTAAAGAGAATCCGCAAGTTGTGATCATCGCCGGTCCAAACGGCGCCGGTAAATCAACCCTCGCGCCAATTCTTCTCCGTGACACTTTTGGTTTGCTTGAGTATGTGAATGCCGATCCCATGGCCCTCGGGCTGTCAGCGTTTGATTCCGCAAGTATGTCTTTCGACGCCGGACGTATAATGGTGCTTAGACTGCGCGCCCTCGCAAAGCATCGGAAGATTCGCATTTGAGACCACATTGGCGAGTCGATTTTATGCTTCTTGGATTAGTCGGCTGCGCAAATCTGGGTACAGGTTTCACTTGGTATTGAGTTGGCGATTCAACGAGTGGAGGAACGCGTTCGAAGTGGAGGCCATTCCGCACCGGACGAGGTGATATGCAGGCGCTATGACAGAGGGCTTGCTAACTTCTTCAACCTGTACCAACCGCTCGCCGACACGTGGGCGGCTTATGACAACTCCGCTTCGGGCGCTCCCTTGCTCGTCTCTGCGGGAGGTGAGAATATTCCTCAACGAGTTATTAAGCCCGACACCTGGAGCCTACTTCTGAAGCGATAAGATGAAGGTTGAACCAGGATTTCAACAGATAAACCTCGCAGAACAAGCTGAAGTCATCGAGCTCGTTCTGCAGGAGGGCGTGCGGCGAGCCCTTTTGATCCACAAGCGTCTCGGCAATCCAATCGCAATCTGGAAAGACCGAAAGGTCCCTCATTGTCCCGCCCGAAGAAATAGTTATCTC
>DASYMB010000407.1:0-3753 GCA_036009285.1 Pyrinomonadaceae bacterium
CATCATCCTGTTGGCTCCGGCGTGCGCGAGCTTCGATATGTTCGAGAGCTTCGAGCATCGCGGGCGGGTCTTTAAAGAAGAAGTCCAAAGTCTAAAGTCCAAAGTCCAAAGTCCTTCTTTGTAAGGTTGAATATGGTCATAGGCATTGGGATTCTACAGTCAACATCAGAAGCGATTCTCACTTTGGACTTTGGACCTTGGACTTTGGACCAGGTTTAAGATGGCAAGAAAGTTATACCCAGATAAGTGGCTATTCGCGGCGACCATCGGACTGGCGCTGTTTGGCGTTGTTATGGTCTACAGCGCCTCCGCGATGCTGGCTCAGAGCGAGCATCATGGAAGTTTTTATTACGTTACCAAACAAGCGATCTGGACCGTGATAGGTTTCATCGCCATGCTTGTGGCTATGCAGTTTGATTACAACCGCTTGAGAGATCGCCGCATTGTTTATGGGTTGGTGCTGTTGACAGTTCTGATGCTGCTCGCAGTCTTTGCCTTCTCGCCGGTGAACGGCGCGCGTCGCTGGATCAAGTTTCACGGGTTCTCAGTTCAGCCTTCGGAAATTTCAAAACTCGCGCTCTCGATCTTTCTCGCTTACTTCCTGGAGAAGCAGGTCGGCCGCGAGCGTGAATTCTGGCGCACGTTTATTCCCTGCGGCCTGGTGACCGCGCTGCTCGCCGCGCTAATCGTAGTCGAACCTGACTTTGGAACGTCGATGATGCTGGCAGTTACTTTTGTCGTCGTCATTTACACCGCGGGTGCGCGACTGTCGCATCTCGCGATGGCTGCAGCGCCGGCCCTGGCGCTCGCCGCGGGTTTGTTGATTTTCGTTCCCTGGCGAATGGCGCGGCTGGTGACCTTTCTCGATCCCTGGGCCGATCCGCAAAAGAGCGGGTTCCAGGTAGTGCAGTCGCTCATCGCGGTTGGCTCCGGTGGGCCAAACGGCCTCGGCTTCGCGCAGGGCAAACAGAAGATGCTGTTTCTGCCGTTCGCGCATTCCGATTTTATCTTTGCCGTGATCGGTGAAGAGTTGGGCTTGCTCGGCACGCTTGCGGTGTTGCTGGTCTTCGCATTGTTTCTTTGGCGCGGCGTTCGCACTTCTTTGCTGGCGCCGGATCGTTTCGGCAAATTGTTATCCCTGGGGATCGTAAGCGGCATCGTGGCCCAGGCGCTCTTTAATATGAGCGTGGTCCTTTCTCTCGTGCCGACGAAGGGTATTCCCTTGCCGTTTATTTCTTACGGCGGATCGTCGCTGGTTCCCACACTCGCGGCCGTCGGTATTCTGCTGAATATCTCGCAACACGCAACGGGCTCCCTCAGCCTGGGACTGTTGCAGGGAGCGCGGGCGCGGCCGGTTAAGGAGCCAGGAAAATTACGTGTGGCACCCGCGAGGCGAATGGCTTCTTCGCGTATTGGATAACCGCGATGCGCGTGCTGATCGCCGCCGGTGGAACAGGCGGACACATTTATCCGGGGATTGCGGTCGCCAAAGAAATATTGCGCCGCGAGCCGGAATCGGAAGTCAGATTTGTCGGCACCGCGCGCGGGCTTGAAACCAGGTTGGTTCCGCAAGCGGGCTTTGAACTTTCGCTCATTGACAGCGCGGGGCTAAAAAATGTCGGTCTCGTTCGGCGCGCGCGCGGACTGCTGGTGCTGCCAAAAAGTTTCTTGGCCGCCCGAAGCTTGATCAGAAATTTTCGCCCGGACGTCGTGATTGGCGCCGGTGGTTACGTTTCCGGTCCGGTGGTTCTAACTGCAGCCTTGTTGAAACTGCCGACGCTCGTGATGGAGTCAAACGCGTTACCGGGTTGGACCAATCGCGTGCTGGCCCGCTTTGTTGATAAGGCAGCAGTTTCCTTCGACGCGGCCCTGCCTTACTTTCGCGGCAAAGCGGTGGTGACCGGCAATCCGGTCCGGCGGGAGTTCTTTGAGATACCGGTGCGACAACGCAAACCCGGACAGTTTTCTATTCTGGTGTTCGGTGGTTCGCAGGGCGCGCACGCAATCAACGAGGCGATGATTGCAGCGCTGCCGTCGCTGGAGAGTTTGAAAGATGTGCTGCACATAACACATCAAACCGGTGAGGCTGATTTTGACAGAGTGAATTCTGCGTACCGCGAGGCCGGGTGGGGCGAACGCGCGGAAGTCAGGAAGTACATTGATAACATGGTGGCCGCTTTCGCCGATGTCGATCTGGTGATTTGCCGCGCGGGCGCAACCACTACGGCGGAACTAATCGCGGCAGGCAAGGCTTCGTTGATGATCCCTTTTCCGCTGGCGGCCGATGATCATCAACGCAAGAACGCGGAGGCCCTTGAACTGGCGGGCGCGGGAAGAATGATCCTGCAGCAGGAATTGTCCGGAGAACGATTGGCTCGGGAGATTGTGGCACTGGCCGGTGAGCCCGAAAGAATTACAAGTATGGAACACGCCGCTCGCAAACTCGCTCGAGGCGATGCGGCGGCGGCGGTGGTGGAGATGATTGAAAGGCTCGTTGGACCGTCGACCGTCGACCGTCGACCATCGGTTTAGAATTTATGTTTCGACGAATTCAACACGTCCATTTCGTAGGCATTGGCGGCATCGGCATGTCCGGTATCGCGGAGGTGCTCGTCAATCTGGGCTTCCGTGTTTCCGGCTCTGACGCGAAAAAATCCAACGCCACCGATCGCTTGCAACAGATGGGAGTTGAATTTGCTGAAGATCACGATGGCGCAAACGTGGGGGATGCGCACGTCGTCGTTCGTTCCACCGCAGTTCGTGAAGACAATCCGGAAATTGTCGAAGCTCACCGGCGGTCCATTCCCGTGATCCCAAGAGCTGAGATGCTCGCGGAACTGATGCGACTGAAGCCGCACACGGTGGCGGTGGCCGGCTCGCACGGGAAGACGACAACGACGTCGATGGTTGCGACCGTTCTTGGTTACGCTGGAATGGATCCGACGATTGTGGTTGGCGGTGTGGTCGGCGCTTTCGGATCGAATGCGCACTTGGGTACCAGCGATCTGATGGTGGTTGAAGCTGATGAGAGCGATCGATCGTTTTTGATGCTGACGCCTACGATCGCCGTTGTGACAAATATCGATCGCGAGCACATGGATTACTACCACGACATGGATGACGTACGCGCGTGCTTCACGAGTTATGTAAACAAGGTCCCGTTTTATGGCGCGTCGGTTCTCTGTCTGGACGATCCAAACGTGCAGGCCATCATCCCGGACGTGGAACGCCGCCGCATAACTTACGGCTTGAGCGCCCAGGCCGACATCTCGGCGCACGCGATTCGTTACGATCAGAGCTTTGGATCGATCTTTACTGTTTGGCACGGAACGGATGTCGTGGGTGATGTTTCACTCGCCGTGCCCGGCCTGCACAACGTCTACAACGCCCTCGCCGCGATCGCCGTTGGTTTTGAGTTAGACGTTCCGTTCACGCAAATCGCCGAGGCTTTGGCGAGTTTCACCGGAGCGGGCAGGCGCTTTCAGTTCAAAGGAGAAGCGGGCGGCGTAATGGTGGTTGACGATTACGGCCATCATCCGACCGAGGTGAAAGCAACGCTGGCGGCTGCGAAGATTGGTTCCGGCGGCAGGCGCATCGTGGTGTTGTTTCAACCGCATCGCTACAGCCGCACGCACGATCTGATGGAAGAATTCGCGCGTTCTTTTAATAATGCCGACACGCTTTTTATTACTGACATCTATGCGGCCAGCGAAGATCCGATTGAAGGCACAACCGCCGAGACGCTGACTGCGG
>DASYMB010000408.1:0-4631 GCA_036009285.1 Pyrinomonadaceae bacterium
CACTTGTGCCCTGCCGCGCGCGGCGGACAAGTCCGCTTTCTAAACGATCCGCGTTTCTCGCTTTGTAAACAATCTGGTAATTTCTAACGATTTCTTGGGCTTTTGTCGATTTCTCTGTGAGAAGAGGCTAGTCGAAGCCGCGTAAAGGCATCGCTCCGGAGCGTTGTAGCCAGTTATCTTCAGGATATTGGCAATCGCTGCCGATCACGTGCAGCGTATATGCCTGGCGCGACCGCGTTGAGCGATTTGCCAGGCTCTTGTGTGGCAGCAGTCCATTAAGAATTATCAGCGTACCCTTTCTCACTTGGAGCGGAACCAGTTTCTCCTCGGGCCAGGGACTGGAATCAAAAACATCAAAGCTCATTCCACCCGCTGCGTTTCGCTTCCAGCGTGATTTGAGTCCGAGATTGTGTCCGCCGGGAATTGCCCACAGACAACCGTTCTCGATCGTTGCGTCTTCAAGTGCAAACCACAAACCGGCGATCTGCTGCGGTTCGGTGTAGAGGAAGGTGCTGTCCTGATGGCAGGTAACTTCGCCGCCAATCTTCGGCTGCTTGAAGATATACATTCCCTGCAACAGCAGCGGGCGTTTGATGCCCAGGTCTGAGACTAACTGTGAGATGTCTGACGTTCGCGAAAATTCGCTGAAGACCGGATCGAGATCGTGAAGCGCATGTCCGATCTTGTTGATCGACTGTTCCTTGCTTTGCTTGAGCGTGCGGTCTGGCAGGAAAGCATCTTCTTCAAAAAAGAAACGTATCTTGTCGCCTGAGTTCAGAAAGTAATCGTCACTCAATCGGTTTTGTTCGCGCGTGGAGAAGATCGAGACGATGCCGCTGGGATCGAAGTCGTGCACCAACTCTTCCGCACGGGCGCGCAAACGATCGCTAGAATAACCGGCCACAAAGTCCTTGAGGATTAGGTAGCCCTCACGTTCGTAATCTTCGAGTTGTTCGTGGGTGATCCTCATTGGCGACGTGAGGTTAGCATATTCGAAATGGGGTCTTCATCACGCGTGATTATTTGAATGCCGTACCCCAACGCCAGAGTCCGCGACCGCCGATTAACAAAACAATGATCGCCCGCGTGGGCGATCAGGGATTCTTTGCTAAACTACAAAAGAGTCAGAGTGTTTGTGGAGCCGGCTGCCGGAGTTGAACCGGCGACCTTCTAATTACGAATCAGACGCTCTACCAACTGAGCTAAGCCGGCTTCGATGCAGTCACGTGAAGGTGGCTGCGGGCGCGAGATTGCACTATACGAATGCGCACTTTGCAGTGTCAAGCAGACGAATAAGAAACGGGAGGGAATAAGCGATATGGGCAGAGAGCAGATGAGAAATCTCGAGATTTCCAAGATTGGCGCCACCCAGGTGAATGAGTTTGAGTACCAAAAGCACCAGGGCGAAATGACTGAACAGGAACACCCGGGTCAACAGGGAAGCGGTGGCAAGCGACTGACGCAAGCTGAACGCGTGGCGCAGATCACCGCAGCCGCTCACAAGAAGGTCGAGAAGAAGCGCAAGAAAGAGGAAGCGAAGTCAGGCGCCGCCAAAGGGAAAAAGAAGAGGTGATGAAGCGGGTAGGCGCAAAATCAAAGGTCACGAACCAGGCGTTTGCACTGGCCCGGTTGGGCCTTTTGCGGTCGACAGCCGTTTATCGCAGTTTCACTTTTGGTGCGCTCCTCTTAATAGGAGTCTTCAGCAATCCAACCCTGCTAGGCGCGCCGCAGGAATCCGTAGCGCCGGGAAAATTACCGTCGACTGAAAAGATCGTCGACGGTTACTTAAGAACCATCGGTGGCAAGAAGCGCATCGCCGCTATCAGGGACGCCACTTATGAGTGGGAGATTCAACTGAAAGATCGGACACTCGGAATCGCCACAACTGAGATCAAGTTTCCCTCATCGGTGCGCGCCCGGTTGAGTTTCGGAAATGGTGAATTGATCTCAGCAGCAAATCCGCGATCGGCGTGGACCCGCGGCCTTGACGGCAAATTCCACACCCTGACTGATGCTGAGGCGGCAGCAGCCCGGCTACAGGCGGTGCTGGATTCCGGTCACTTACTGAATCTCAAAAAGAGCAACGTCCTCTCCCGCGTTGTCTCGTCGCAATCCGCTCGGAGCGGTGCGGCTTACGCAGTTGAATTTTCGCTGCGAAGTGGCGCGCGGCTGCGTTACTTATTCAGTCCCACCACGAAGTTGCTCCTCGGCATTGAAGACGATGCGCGCAAGACGGTTACTCGCTTCGGTGATTATCGCTCCGAGGGAAACATTCTCGAGCCTCATCGTATGACGGTCGACATGGGCGGAACTGGTGAGCTTAGCTTTTTATTAAGACGCGCAACTTACAACACCGGCATTGCAGACTCGAGTTTCGATCCGCCACGCGCCGCCGAGGCGCTGGACGTGGCGACACTGCTGCGCGAAGTTTCGCGCAATCAGGACCAACTCGAGCAGCGCTTCACCGAGTACTCGTTCATAGAAAAGCAAACCGATCGCGAGATAAGCGGTAAGGGCGAGGTCAAGAAGGAAACGGTCAAAGTGTTTGAAGTCTTCCCGATTGCCAACCGCGAGCCGGTGAAGAAGTTGTTAAGTGAAAATGGAGTTTCACTAACGGGCGAACGCGCCGACAAAGAACAGAAGCGAGTAGAAGAAGAATTTGCAAAGGCAGAACGCGATAAGGAGAAGGATGCCGAGCGCATGCAAAAGTATCGCGACGAGCGCCAACGAAAGAAGGCTAAAGCTAAAGCAAACGAAGACGATGACGACGTAGATATTTCTCAGTTTCTGAAGGTCCATGAGTTTGTCTCTCCACGCCGCGAGCGGTTTCGCGATCGCGACGCTGTAGTCTTCGATTTTCGTGCGCGTGCGGGGTTCAAACCGGGTAATCGCCAGGAGGATCTGATCTCGAAACTCGTGGGAGTGGCGTGGATCGATCCGGTGGATAAACAGGTGATGCGACTCGAGGCGCGGATGGCGGAAGGATTCAAGATGGGCGGCGGCCTGTTGGTTAACTTGCGACCGGGCGCGGCGTTTGTAATGGACCAGACGCGCATGGTGGAAGGGGTTTGGATGCCGCGCATGTTGCAAGTCAACCTCTCAGTCAAGCTGATGTTGTTTGCCGGCGGCGAAGTTAACCAGACAATCGAATGGAGCGACTACAAACATTTCTCAGGCGATGTCGGTGATTACAAACTCGACGCGCCGAAGCCAGCAGGTGAAGCTTCTAAGAAGCCCTAACGATCCGAGAGGTGAGGTCAGTACCACATCGCGGTAGCGAGTGGATAGCCGATTCAGATCTCAATCGAAGAGACCCACCCGCTGCCGCGAGGTGGTACGGACTCCCTGGGGTTGGCTAGCGACTTGCTTATGAAAAAAGTAAACGTTATCGGTGGTGGACTAGCAGGAGTTGAAGCCGCGTGGCAAGCCGCGCGCGCTGGTGCCGAGGTGCGTCTCTTCGAGATGCGTCCGGTCACGCAAACACCGGCTCACCGCACCGACAAGTTAGCGGAGATCGTCTGTTCCAATTCGCTAAAGTCCGACGAGCCCGGTAGTGCGCCTTACCTGTTGAAAGAAGAGTTGCGGCGCTCGGGTTCGCTCGTGATGGACTGCGCCCGGGCTACCCGTGTGCCTGCGGGAGCGGCACTGGCGGTTGATCGCCAGAAGTTTGCGGAACTGATTACCGAGCGCATTGAAAACAACTCAAACATCGAGCTGGTTCGCGATGAAGTGAAGAACATTGCCGACGACGAGATCTCGATCATCGCGACTGGCCCACTTTCTTCAGACGCTTTGACGCGGGAGATCATGAAACTCACCGGCAGCGATCAGCTTTACTTCTACGACGCGATCGCTCCGATTGTCGCCGCGGACTCAGTCGATCGTTCAATTGCATTTCCCGCCGCTCGTTATGGCAAAGGCGGTGACGATTATTTGAACTGTCCGTTTGATCCGGAACAGTATGCGACCTTCTACGGCGCGTTGATTGAAGCGAAGAGCGTACCGCTGCAGCGATTCGAAGAGACGCGTTGGTTTGAGTCGTGTCTACCGATTGAGGAGATTGCGCGTCGCGGCGTTGACACACTTCGCTTCGGCCCCATGAAGCCGGTGGGTCTGGTCGATCCGCGCACCGGTCGCGAGCCTTATGCCGCGGTGCAGTTGCGCCAGGAAAATTTAATGGCTGATGCGTACAGCCTGGTTGGGTTTCAGAATCATCTACGTTACGGCGAACAGGCAAGAGTGCTGCGGTTGATTCCGGGGATGGAGCAGGCGGAGTTTCTGCAGTTTGGTCAGATTCATCGAAACACTTACATCTGCTCGCCGCGCGTGCTTTCTGAAACAATGCAGATGCGCGAGCGGCCCAACATCTTTTTCGCCGGGCAAATCACCGGGGTCGAGGGTTATGTTGAATCAGTGGCGATGGGTTGGCTCGCCGGACAGAATGCCGCGCGGCTCGTATTCAACCAGCCTCTAATTCGCGCGCCGCAATTGAGTGCTACGGGAGCCCTCGCGCGTTATGTTTCCAACACCGAGACGAAAAACTTCCAGCCGGTGAATATCACGTTTGCACTGCTGGCGCCGCTTCCGGAACAAGATCGTAAGCGCGTGCGTAGAAAGCGTGAGCGGCATCA
>DASYMB010000409.1:0-8846 GCA_036009285.1 Pyrinomonadaceae bacterium
TGATGCAATGACATGGGTCTGGTTCCTTCTTGCGGCGCTGCCGTCTGATGTGCGGAATGGCTACGCCTTTCCGTACGCTCTCCTTGCAAAGAGAGGCTGCGCCTCAGACGCGAAATGGAGGCATAGCCTCTTGAAAAAAGCCGCTCTCGGAAAGGCAGAGCCTTTCCGCACATCAGGCGGCAAAGCCGCGACACGATCAAGCCAACCACATTTTGGCGGGTGCCGCGTTGTCCTGTTAGTATTGTTGATTCTTAAAGTTGGAAACTATGTCGACTGAAACTCCGCTCGATCTAAAAAAGACGATCAATCTACCGAAGACCGGCTTCTCGCAGAAGGCGAATCTGGCGCAGAGCGAACCCGCGCGTCTCAAGAAATGGACGGAGCGGCGCCTTTATCATTTGATTCGCGAGGCGCGCGCCGGCTCGGAGAAATTCATACTTCACGACGGCCCCCCTTACGCTAATGCCGACATCCATCTCGGCACGGCGATGAATAAAATCCTCAAAGACTTCGTCGTCAAATCGCGCAACATGATGGGCTACGACGCGCCTTATGTGCCCGGGTACGATTGTCATGGATTGCCGATTGAACTGCATGTCGAGCGCAAACTCGGCACGAAGAAGGCAAACATGCCCGCAGCCTCGATCCGGCGCGCGTGTCGTGAATACGCGAGCAACGCGCTCCGGAGTCAAACGCGCGACTTCCAAAGGCTTGGCATACTGGGGCTTTGGGAAAATCCTTACTCGACCATGTCTAACGGTTATGAGGCGGAGACGGCGCGATTGTTTGGCACCTTCGCGCAGCGCGACTACGTCTACAAAGGCGCGCGTCCGGTCTATTGGTGCATTCATGACCAGACGGCATTGGCGGAAGCAGAGGTTGAGTATCGCCAGCACAGTAGTCCTTCGGTTTACGTAAAATTTCCGCTCCGGTGTGATCCAGCTTTGGTTGATCCGGCGCTGGCGGGCAGGAAAGTCTTTGTTCTCATCTGGACCACCACCCCCTGGACGCTGCCGGCAAACCTTGGCATCACGGTCCATCCCAACTTCGAGTACTCCGCATTTGAACACGGCGACGAGGTTTACATCGTTGCTTCGGAATTACTCGAGACGGTCGCGGAGAAGTGCGGTCTCAGTGAACGCGATGCGAATGGTGATCGTGTTTCGCCGAAAGTGCTCGCGCGTTTTCCGGGTGCGAAGCTGGATCGTCTCGAAGCTGGCCATGCCTGGCTCGATCGTCGTTCCCTGTTGATGGTCGGCGAACATGTCACGCTCGGCGGCGAAGCTGACGCGGAGACGGAGTTGGACGTAAGCGAAGCTCGCGACCGAAAGGTGACAGGCAAAGCGGGCACTGGCGCTGTTCACACTGCCCCCGGACACGGCCACGACGACTTCGTGATCGGCAAACGCTATGGATTGGAAATCTATTGCCCAGTCGATAACGCCGGCCACTTTACCTCGGAGGTCGAACACTTTGCCGGCTTGAATGTGTTCGCAGCCAATCCGAAAATTGTTGAGTTTATGCGCGAGCGTGGCGTGCTGCTGCTGAGTGAAAACTACGAGCATCGCTATCCCCACTGCTGGCGTTGTAAAAATCCGGTGATCTTCCGTGCCACTCCGCAGTGGTTCATCTCGCTCGATCGAGTTTCCCAGGACGATGATTGGGGACTAAGCCTGCGCGCCGGTGCTGAACGCGAGATCAAAGAGGCCGTGACCTGGATCCCCGCCTGGGGCCGCGAGCGCATGTTGAATATGTTCAAGAACCGCTCCGACTGGTGTGTCTCCCGGCAGCGCGTGTGGGGCGTTCCGATTCCTGTTTTTTATTGCGTGGATTGCAACCAAGAAAATCCGGAGTCGGTGGTCCTGCTGGACCAGAACGTAATCAACCATGTAGCCGACATCTTCGAGAAGGAGTCGTCCGACGCCTGGTACAAGCGCGAAGCCAACGAACTGCTGCCCGAGGGTTTCAAGTGTCCCGCGTGTGGTGGCAGCGATTTCACTAAGGAGACTGACATCCTCGACGTCTGGTTCGACAGTGGTTCATCCTGGACGGCGGTGTTCAAAGAGTACTTCGCAGGTGAGCTGGGAGAGTGGCGACCGGCGGATGTTTACCTTGAAGGTGGCGATCAGTACCGCGGTTGGTTCAACTCTTCTTTGCTGATAAGTCTCGCAAAATATCGCAGGGCCCCTTATCGAAATGTCATCACACATGGTTGGCTGATCACGGTGCAGGGCGAAAAGATGAGTAAGTCGCAAGGCACCGGCATCTCGCCAAACGAAGTCGTGAAAGACTCGGGCGCCGACATACTGCGTCTCTGGGTGGCCTCCTCGGATTACCACGAAGATGTACGCTGCTCGGAAGAGATACTCGAGCGCACGGTCGACGCTTATCGCAAGATTCGCAACACCGTGCGCTATGCCCTGGGGAATCTGCATGGCTTCGATCCTGTTCGGGATAGTGTTCCCGAAGAACAAATGTTGGAGCTCGACCGGTGGGCCCTCGCGGAATTGAACGAGGTGATAACGAAGGCCCGGCAGTCCTATGAGGCTTACGAGTTTCATATGGCCACTCGCGCAATCTACTCGTTCTGTACAGTCACGCTGTCTGCCCGCTACTTCGACATCATCAAGGATCGGCTCTATACAAGCGCGCCGCGGAGCGCAGCACGCCGGTCCGCACAGACCGCCTTGTTCAAGATCACCGATGCGCTGGCGCGATTGTTGGCCCCGATCCTGGTGTTTACCGCTGATGAGATTTGGGAAAACATGCCGGCTGATAGTGCGCGGCCCGCCTTCGTTCACCTTGAGCAACTGCCGGAGGAAAGCGGCGAGCGCGACGATAGTCTGCTTGAGAACTGGGAAAGACTATTTGAAATTCGTGACGACGTTTTGCAATCCCTGGAAGAAGCGCGAGTTGGGAAACAGATTGGCAGCTCACTTGAGGCGCGGCTGGAAATATCAGCGGCCGGCGAGAGCTACGATCTGCTCAGCCGCTACCGCCCTGAGCTACGTTATCTGTTTATAGTTTCGCATGTGGACGTCATGCGTTTAGATGAAGGCGACAAGGAAGTTGGCGTCAGGGTTTTTCCGGCGGAAGGTAAGAAATGTGAACGCTGTTGGAACTATTCGACTCGCGTCGGAGAATCGACTCGTTATCCAAATGTCTGCGAGCGCTGTGTCGCGGCGCTGGCAGAGATTGAACGGCAAACGGAGTAGTTGATCTCCGTTCGCGGCAAAGCCGCGGCGAATGTGATGTTATATCTCCTTGCCCTTACTTGAAAATATGGACACTGGATTCACCAAGACGAAACTAACCACTGACGCACGCTCGCGTCTCAACTGGCGCCTGGGTTATCTGCTCGCGAGCTTCGGCATTTACATGGTTGACCAGTCTTCCAAGGCCTGGGCCGTGCGCGCGCTTCGGTTTGGCGACGACCGAACTATCATTCGCGGCTTCCTCGATTTCGTCTACACCGAAAATCGTGGCATCGCTTTCGGTCAGTTGCAGGAAAGCGGATCATTCGGGCGCTGGTTTTTCGTAGTACTCGCTGCAGGTGCGGCCGTAGCGGTGTTTTATTATTTCGTTCGCACGCTGCGAAACGACGATCGCGTTTTGGGAGCGTGCGCGCTTTTGCTCGCAGGGATCGCGGGTAATCTCACCGATCGCGCCCGGCTCGGTTATGTGATTGATTTCATCGTCCTGCACGCCGGCTCCTGGCACTGGCCAACTTTCAACGTCGCGGATGCCAGCATTTCCATTGGCGCGTTGCTGCTCGTGTATGATTTGATTTTCGAAAGAAAGAAGACGGCTGTTGTTAGTACTCCGTAGTCGGTTGCCAGCGGCCAGTGCATACGGACGATTCGGCTTCATATTGGACTCTTAACTACGGACAACTGGCCACGAACAACTAACAAGCTTTATGTATCCTGAACTTTTTCGCATTGGCAATTTCCCCATTAATACCTACGGCGTGTTCCTCGCGCTGGCCTTTCTTTCTGCAATTCTGATCACCGTAAAACTCGCGGCTCGCGACGGATTGCCGCGCGACAAGATATATGACCTGTGCCTCTGGATGCTTCTGTCTTCGCTCGTGGGTTCGAAGATTCTAATGCTCTTCACCGAGCCGGAGTATCGAGATCATCCTCTGCAATTGCTCTCGCTCGACTTTCTTCGCTCCGGTGGAGTTTTTTACGGCGGACTGATCGGCGCGATTCTGACCGGCTATTTTTTGATGCGCCGCTACAATCTTCCCTGGTGGAAAACAGCGGACGCGTGCGCGCCGGGAATCGCAATTGGAAATTTCTTTGGCAGGCAAGGTTGTTTCGCAGCCGGCTGTTGCTGGGGCAAACCGACTACTCTTCCGTGGGGCGTAAGGTTCACCGAGTTGGGACACGAAATCACAGGCGTGCCCACGGACGTGCCGCTCCATCCCACGCAACTATATGAATCGTTTGCAATGCTCCTCGTCTTCTTCTTTTTGCTGTGGCTTCATAAGCACAGGCGCTTCGAGGGACAAGTGATCCTCTTCTACGCGTTGCTCTATTCGGTGATTCGCTTCTGTATTGAGTTTTTGCGCGACGATCCGCGAGGCGACCTTTTCGGTTTAACCACACTAACCGGTCTCTCAACTTCGCAAATCATCAGTCTCATCGTCGGAACCGCGGCGCTGATCATGTTGATTGTCCGTTGGCGGAAGAACAGTGCAGTCTCCAGGACCATCGCTTCTGATACGGTTCGCGTCTAAACCCCTCAAGCTCAAGTCTGGGACGAACGTCCAACGAGTCCCTTAGGTACGAAATATTTATAGATACGGAACCTCTCTTTTTCTCGAGCTCCAATAGGAGCGCGATATTCTGAGTGATTGATCTACCAATTAGGACAAACCATTCCGCTCCTATGGAGCTTCGAGCCCTATCCAAACGATTATGCTATAAACATCCGGCTCCTACGGAGCGATAGGCTACGCTAAAAACGCTCGAGGCTTTGCTTCATAAAGTACTTGACATGGTTAAGGCGGCCTCGTTATTATCCCTGCCATGGGCTCGATCCGCCTGGTTATCCCACAAAGAGAAGAGCCGCCCGCGCTTCATGAGCGGGCGATGGACAATCTGAAATACATCCGCGAAACGATGGAACGTGCGACCGCGTTTACCGCCATTTCGGGTTGGGGACTGGTTGCTATTGGCATCACCGCGTTGGCCGCGTCTCTATTTTCCACTCAGCAAAGAACATTCAAGGGCTGGCTGACCGTTTGGCTTGCAGAGGCAGTGATTGCGTTGCTCATCGCCGGCTGGTCCATGGATCGGAAAGCGCGAGCGGCGAAAATGCCATTGCTGTCGGGGCCCGGACGCAAGGTCGCGTTTAGCCTATCGCCGCCGATATTCGCCGGCGCAATAGTTACCGTCGTGCTTTATCGCGCCGGCTTAACTAACGCGATCCCCGGACTTTGGGTGTTGCTATATGGAACTGGCGTGGTGACTGGCGGAATGTTTTCCGTGAGCGCAGTCCCAATCATGGGTCTTTGTTTTATGGCGTTGGGAGCAGCGGCGTTTCTGTCGCCCGCGGGTTTTGCGAACTGGTTTATGGCAGCCGGGTTCGGCGGCTTACATATTGTTTTCGGAGTGATTATCGCAAGGAGATATGGTGGCTAGACAATCAGCATTAAAACATTCAACGCAGAAAAAGCGCGACGCGGCGGCGTCGAATTTACCAGAGCTAAAGGCAAAGCATCTTGCTCCGGGTCTGGATCGCTTAATTCATGAACGCATGCGCCTGGGTATTGTCAGCGCGCTGGCTGCCAATGAGTCTTTAACGTTCAACGATCTGAAGAGCCTGATGAATACAACCGACGGAAACCTGAGCGTGCACGCGCGCAAACTCGAAGACGGTGGTTACATTGCCGTCTCCAAGACCTTTGAGGGACGCCTGCCGAAGACTGAATACAAGTTGACTGTCGCGGGCCGGCGCGCACTCGAGAGTTACTTGAGTCACATGGAAACGATTATTCACCAGATGCGCAATAGCTGATCGAATAAATTTTTTTGCCGATTTGCTTTGCGAGGCAAAGCGCTTTGATTCACTTGCGGACTAAACGGAAGTTTCTCGATTCTGTAGCTCAACCAATGGAACATTACGACGTGATGATTATTGGCGCCGGTCTGGCGGGTTTGCATTGCGCCAGGCTACTCGGCAAGCGGGGCCTTCGTGTTCTGCTGGTAGAGCGCAAGGACTCTCTCGACGCGTCTATTCACACCACTGGCATTTTTGTTCGTCGCACTCTCGAAGACTTCGACATACCCGAAGACTGCCTCGGTCCGGCTGTGAGGCATGTGACTTTGTATTCACCTTCGCGCCGGCGAATGGAGTTGGTTAGTCCTCATGACGAATTCCGGGTTGGCAAAATGGGTCGGCTCTATACGCGTTATCTCGACCACTGTCTGCGTGCCGGCGTGGCCTGGTTGCCGGGAACGCGCTACGCCGGACATCGTAAGACAAACGGCCAACTGCTGGTGCGACTCGAGAGCACCGGGCGCCGGCATAATGGTTGGATAACCGCGCGCTACCTGGTTGGCGCTGACGGCGCAAACTCGCGCGTGGCTGGCAACCTGCAACTGGAACGTAATCGCGAATGGATCGTCGGGGTTGAAGATGTGCTCACGGACGTTCCTCTCGATGGACCACCCCGACTCCATTGTTTTCTCGATCCGGCGATAGCGCCCGGTTATCTCGCCTGGATCGCCCACGATGGCGAAGATACACACATCGGAGTCGGCGGTTACCCGGCACTGTTTGAACCGGTTCAGGCGCTGGAGAAATTTAAGAAAAGCCTGACCGGCATCGTTGATCTAAGAAACGCAAAACAAATGGAGCGGCGCGGTGGGCGCATTCCGGTAGGGGGCGTCTTGCGCAAGCTTGCGAGCCCTGAGGGGCTACTTATCGGTGATGCAGCGGGCGCGGTATCGCCGCTCACAGCGGGCGGCCTCGATCCCTGCATGCGTCTTTCCACTCTCGCGGCAAAAGTAATTGCAGACTACCTCGAGAATGGAAATGCGGACGTGCTGCGAGCTTACTCCGGCGATCTGTTTCGCTCCCGCTTTGTTTCACGGTTATGGATGCGCCACCTGGTCGCCACTGTTCGTGAACCGGTGCTGCTGGAACTTGCCTGCGCGAGTTTGCGCTTGCCGGTTCTCAATTCACTTGCGTGGCAGGTGTTTTTCGGCCGCGGATCTTTTCCGGATGTAGACGTGCGATGTGCTCCGCAGTCTGTTTGTGAAACGAATGGGGGATAGCGTTTTGATTTTTCTCGGCGCACCGGAACTAGTTCAGCGAACCAAACGGAGGGCAGCGCTGTAGCTAATCACAAGTGATGCCTGTGGCGCGCCACATTGCCCGGATATGAGATCTCTTCAAAATGAGATCCAACACCCATGCCTACGAGTGTTGCTTAGTCAGTTTGAGTTTAAGCTCTAAAGGAGTCTTGAAATGACCAAACGAATCATGGCCATCGCTTTCATTTTTATTTGTACCTCGGTGGCCTGGGCCATTCTTGGCGGTACGATTTTTTCACGCACGTATTCGCTGGACCAGATCGCGCAGAACCGCGTGGCTTCCACCTGGGGTGCGCCCCAGAACCAGGTTTTGCCGGGCGCGTCTTATACCGAACTGGTTCCGAAGAATGAAGAAAGCACCGAAAACGGCAAGAAAATCATTAAGACCACTCAGCAAGCAGTCACCACTGTTTTACCGCTGGAAAGCAGCGCTATCGACGTGGGCATCGATCTGGAGCATCGTCAAAAGGGGCTTCTCTGGTACAGCACTTACAAAGTAGGTTTCAAGGGTATCTACGAATTTCGCAACACCAGCGGGAAAGAACAACTGGTCGATTTCACGCTTCCGTTTCCAACTACTCAGGCGATCTATGACGATCTCACGTTTATGGTTGACGGCATTTCTGTTCCGATTGTGAATCAAAACAAAGGAGTAAGGGGTAGCGTGAAGATACCTGCGGGCAAGACCGCACAACTTACCACCGGCTATCGCTCCCAGGGGTTGAACGAGTGGCGCTACAGTTTTGGTAGCCAGGACGTTACGCAAGTGCGCGACTTCACACTGAAGATGAAGACAAACTTCAAAGACATCGACTTTCCGGACAACACGCTTTCTCCTTTGGAAAAACATGAGAGCGACAATGGCTGGGAGCTCACGTGGTCTTACAAGAATCTGCTTTCCGGTTATCAAATCGCGATGGTGATGCCGGAGAAGCTTCAGCCTGGGCCGCTCGCCGGCAGAATTAGTTTCTTCGCTCCCGTCTCGCTCTTCTTTTTCTTTTTTCTCATGATAATCATTACGACGATGCGCGGTATCGAGCTTCATCCGATGAACTACTTTTTCCTTGCGGCCGCGTTTTTCTCTTTTCATCTGCTGCTCGCTTACCTGGTGGACCACGTCTCTATCCATGTCGCGTTTGTCGTCTCGGCTGCAGTCTCCGTTTTCCTCGTAGTGAGTTACCTCCGCCTGGTGGTGGGTTTACACTTCGCGAGTCGCGAGGCAGCGCTGGCGCAGTTTGTCTATCTGGTGATGTTTTCCTATGCGTTCTTCCTCAAAGGTTTCACCGGCCTGGCCATCACGATTGGATCGGTTGCTACTTTGTTCGTAGCAATGCAAGTCACGGGGCGGATACGCTGGTCGGATAAGTTCGCTCTAAAACCTGTAAAAGAACCAGCCGCGGAATTGACCTAACTGTTAATAAAGCGACTCTGCGAAACGTCTATATTGTGACGGCGGCTGAGGTGTGTCCGGAAACGGAGGCATCGCCCGCGCACTTGAGAGAATCAGACCAAAGCCGT
>DASYMB010000410.1:0-4323 GCA_036009285.1 Pyrinomonadaceae bacterium
GCAAACTAACAGTTTGCTTTACATCAGCAACTTGCCAGACTTCGATGTCTCTGCTGCCTGATGCTATGGTCGGAGCCCGGCGCGAGTCAGTAAATCCTGGAAGCGTTTATCGGAACGGAGTTTCGCAAACACCGGATCGACTTTCAGGTTCATCAACCAGACATCGCGTTCCTCGTACGCGCGCTCCAGCCACTTGAATGCCTGGTCCTTATCTCCGAGTCCGGTGTGGATTGCCGCGATAGTGTAAGGCGAAACATAACGTTTCGTTCCCAGCGCTTCGCTCAGGTCGTGCAGATCACTTAACACTTGCCGGGCCTCCGCAGTTTTGCCTGAAGCCGCATACGCATGGCCCAGGAGCGCGAGCATTAGCGGACTGCCGGAGAGCTTCAAGCCCTTTTGAAACTCGACGACGGCCTGCGGGTACATTCCCTTCTGCTCGTACGCGAGGCCCAGGTAACGATGCGCCGGAAAAGAAGTCGGATCGAGGCTCAAAATTTTGGTGCACTGCGCTATGGCTTCATCGGTCCGTCCGGACAAATAAAGAATCCAGCCAAGGTGCGAGCTGGCAGTGAAAGAGAGCGGCTCGAGTTCCGAGGTGCGTTTGGCTTCGGCAACTGCTTCGTCGAAGCGTTCGAGCGCCACCAGGTAGGAGCTGTACCACTGATGGGCCGGAGCGTAGGTCGGTTTGTATTTGATAGCCAGTTGAAACTCGCGCTCAGCTTCTACGCGATCGCGGTCCCAGCGAAATTTAACAAACGCGAGCGAGGTGTGCGCTTCCGCGAGGGTCTCGTCCATCTCGAGCGCTTTAACCGCAGCCTCCTTTGCTTTTGGGAAGCCTTCCTTCGGTTGATGCACGCCGTAGATCACCTGCATGTTGTAGCAGTCAGCCAGGCCCGCATAAGCCGCGGCGTAGTTAGCGTCCGTATTGATCGCCTGTTGAAAATAGTCGATGCCTTGTAGCAGTCCTTCGGGCGTGCGTTTATTCCAGGCGTTGCGTCCCTTCAGGTACAGCCGGTAAGCCTCGAGCTGCTTTTGCTCTTCGACGTTCAATTTCAGGCGCAGGTTTTCAAAGATGTCGCGCGAGATTTCTTCCTGAACCAAAAGAATATCCGAGAGGCGGCGATCGTAGTGCTGTCCCCAAATCTGCGAAACACTGTCGAGGTCAATCAGGTCCGCCTGAATGCTGATGGTGTCGCCGTGACGATGCACGCGGCCGGTGACGACTGCGCGCACATTTAATTCTTCGCCGATTTTGCGCGGATCGATATTCCGGCCCTTGTAGTTAACCATCACACTACGCGGAACCACGCGCAGTTTCGGAAGTTTAGTCAAGCTGTTAACCAGACTCTCGGCTATCTCATCGTCGAGAAATTCCGCGTCTCCGTCGGGACTGTCGTCGACAAACGGGAGCACGGCGATTGACTGAATGGCGTTAGGTGCAGCACCCGCTTTGTTGCGTGCGCTGAGGTAAGCAATACCGGCGACGGTTGCGAGTATCGCTGCCAGCGTAAGCGCGAGTGCCGGGACACGCGAAAACGTAGTCCCGAGTTTTGAGTTCTGAGGTTCGAGTTCCGACTTTTGCCGAGGTCCCGGTTCCGTGGGCGAAGGGGACAAGGCATCCGGTGCGACAGCTTCGTTTGCAATGCCGCTCAGATGTTCGCCGTTTGCGCTGTTTGTCTTGTTCACCGGCGCCACGAAGCGATAGCCGCGGCGGGGCACGGTCTCAATAAACTGCGGGCCGTTCGCACTCTCACCGAGCGCCTTCCTCAGTAGCGAAACGTTTTGCGTGAGATTGCCTTCTTCGACGAACGTGTTAGGCCAGACCTTCTTCATCAGGTCGTCTTTGTGAACAATCCGACCGTCGTTTTCCAGAAGCGTGAGAAGTATGTCGAAGGCTTTGGGCGTGAGCGAAACCAGGTCGTGCCCGCGCAGCAGCACGCGCTCGTCAGACTTCACGCGGAAGCGGCCAAACTCGTAGAACTCGCTTGTTTGCTCGGCCATATCAGGCTTTGAGAACCATCATTGAGGAATTATTGAGAGCTTTCCGAGGACTCGCTGCACGCTTTGCTCTAGGCTTCAGCGAAGCTTGAACGAAACTTCGGAACCATCCTGGTAATTTGCCGGCGAGTCGGCGCTAATTGTAGTCCAAGCGGCAAGTCCCGGCAAAGGAAAGCGATGGAGTCCGTCAATCAACTCATGTTGCGAATGGAGGCTCTCCCTATGATCGCGCCGAAGAACCTCGCCGGAGGAATGGAGTTTCTCATTACGGTTGGTCTCAGTGCCGTCGCCGGACTGCTGGCGTTTCTGTTTGTTGCGTTGATCGTCAGCGTTCTGGGGCTGGGGACTTGAGGGGCCAAGTGCCTCCCGCTCATGGCGAAGCCGCATTTTTGGAGTGCGCTGACCTGTCAGCGCTTTGGTCGCTGCGACCTGTCGCAGCCTTTTGCGCGTTGAATACTGGTTTCACAGAGACGGCGTCAAGCCGCCGCGAGCAAAAGCGGTGACAGGTCACCGCACTCCAAATAGACATCTCTACAAATAGACACCTCTCGAAATTAATAATCGTCATCAATATTCAGCCTGTCTATCTTGAAACCATAAATCGTTTTCATCATCGCCGGAGAGGTTGTGCGCTCGAACCAAGCGGCCGAACACCAGGGATATTGACTTGCAACACGGACAAGACCGTGCTTTACAGCGTTTTGATGAACGTAGTTAAGACGAGCCAGATACGAACGCTCGTATGTCAACTTCGTATCCCAGAAGTTATACCAAACCTTTCGACCGGCGGAGCCGTCATGCTCATTTACCTGGCGAGCCGTATTCGAATGTAGATGTTGGAGAAACTTTTTGAGTGATGTTGATTCGTCATGACCTCGCGCGACAAAATGATAATGGTTGACAAAAACCGCCCACGCCTCGAGTTGCCAGTCATATTTCTTCGCAAGCGTAAGCAGCTCATGCTCCATGAGGCCCAACTTCTCGGTGGTGGGAAAAAGATGTGCTTTGTGCAGAGTAGCCCCGGTTACCATGTAGATTCCCTCAGAACTGATCCGGTGGATTGGTGCGTGGGGCCAGTCTTTTGTTGCAGGCATGGGTGGTCTTCCTTGATAGGCTTCCAGTTTGCGGGATTAGAGGTGTAGGAAGCTTCCGACGTCAATGAGTTTCAAAGAACGTTATGAGTCACCTCAATGCAAAAGAATTTTCATTGGGTGTGCCCTGAAATTTGGAGTGCGCTGACCTGTCAGCGCTTTGGTCGCTGCGACCTGTCGCAGCCTTTTGCGCGTTGAATACTGGTTTCACAGAGCGACGTCAAGCCGCCGCGAGCAAAAGCGGTGACAGGTCACCGCACTCCAAAAGCCGCCGCCGTTTTGCGATTCATGATTTAGGATTTACGATTACCCCATGAACTACAGAGTGTTGGGACGCACCGGCTTGAAAGTTTCTGAACTGTGCCTGGGCACAATGACTTTCGGGCAAAACTTCTACGGCATTGCCGTCGTCGATCAGCCGAGCGCAAACGCAATGGTCGCAAGGGCGCTCGAAGCCGGCATCAACTTCTTCGATACGGCCGACGTTTATTCGTACGGCGAGTCGGAGAAGGTGTTGGGACAAGCGTTGAAAGATTCTAACGTCGAGCGCGATCGGGTGATTGTTGCCACCAAAGTGCGGAGCGCGATGACCGAGGAAGCAACCGCCGGCACGGGAGACGTGAACAACGTCGGGCTGTCTCGACAACACATCTTTGCTGCAGTCGAAAAGAGTCTGAAGCGACTCGGCACCGACTACATCGATCTTTACCAGGTGCACGGTTGGGACGTGCTCACTCCGGTGGAAGAAACATTACGCGCGCTCGACGATCTCGTGCGACAAGGAAAGGTGCGATACATCGGCTGTTCGAATTGGTCGGCCCGGCATTTGATGAAAGCAGTGTGCCTGTCACGCGCGAACCGCTGGGCTGAATTTGTCTCGCTGCAAGCTTACTACTCGTTAGTCGGACGCGATTTGGAACATGAGCTGCTGCCGCTTTGCCGCGAAGAGGGCCTGGGCGTTTTGCCGTGGTCGCCTTTGTCGGGAGGATTTTTATCCGGCAAGTACCAGCGCGATAACCCCAATCCCGAAGGCGCGCGGCGCAGTGGCTTTCAGTTTCCGCCGATTGATGAAGCACGCGGCTTCGATGCCGTCGAAGCGCTCGAGCGCATTGCGAAGGAGAAGAATGCTTCAGTGGCTCAGGTAGCACTCGCCTGGCTGCTGGCGCAACCCGGTGTCACGTCAATCATCATCGGCGCGAATAGGATGTCGCAGCTGGAGGATAATTTGAAGGCG
>DASYMB010000411.1:0-8265 GCA_036009285.1 Pyrinomonadaceae bacterium
TTCATCTTCGGCATGGATAACGACACCACCGGCGTGGCCCAACGCACGCTCAATGAAATTCACACCTGGCCTCCGGGTTTGCCTGTCTTCGGCCAACTGACGCCGTTTCCTGCCACGCCTCTCTACGATCGCCTGGCAAAAGCCGGACGCCTCGCGCGACCGAAACACTGGATGGACTTCGCACCTTTCTGGATGGCCCACACGCCGTTAAAGATGACTATTCAGGAAGCGCGAAATGAAACCGATAGCGCCTGGAGAGCTTCGTATAGTCCGGAACGGAATGCCGAAGCCATCAACTCGATTAGCGATTCGCCGTTTCGGTATCGACTCAGCCATCTTGTTTCACGCCTCTTCTTCCGCGGCATTTACTTCCCTCAGATGAACAAGCGCGCCTGGCTGAAGTTGGTTTATCAAAACCGTCGCCCGATTCTAAGCCTTTCGAAAGAAGCCTTCGGTATGTGGCGTTCGTCCCGCAAGAACAAGACGACGGTGCAAGGCGAACCAGCGCCGGTGATGAACGAACAGAAGGCCGCCTAGAGTCGGAGCCATCGTCTGTCCTTCTACTGGAACCGCGGGCGTCTCACCCGCCGAGCGTGCGTCCGCACCCTCTAATCTTTTCATCATCTTGTTATCTTCCGCGCGCTTACTCGCGGGGCGGGCGAGGGCGCCCGCGGTCCCAGTAACAAGTCGACCTTTCCATCGCCCAGACAAACCTTATATCGCACAGGAAAGCCCTTAATTAGGCACGAAGACTTGCCACAGCCGAAACAAGTTTGCTCTTATCCAATTCGAGATACAGCGTGGAAACAATGCGAATACAGCAAAGTGAAAGTCTTAGGGAAAGGCTCGCTGATTATCTCAGTCTCGAACGAAACGTCTCGATCGCTTCCGCCGCTGTTTTCCTGGTCGGACTCGGGGAAGAACTTTGGAAGAAATTCCTTCCCAAGTATCTGGAGGCGCTGGGCGCGAGCACGCCCATCATCGGCCTCTTCGGTACCGCTGAAGATTTCTTCGACGCTATATATCAATACCCGGGTGGTTGGCTCGCCGATCGTCTCGGTCGACGGCGCGCCTTTCTGATTTTCCTTGGCGTAGCCTCAGTTGGTTACGTTGTTTACTACTTCGCTTTCTCCTGGCCGCTCGTCTTTGTCGGACTTGCCTTTGCGATGGCCTGGCAGAGCATGGCCTCGCCCGCCATCTTTGCAGTCATCGGCGACTCGCTGCCGAAGGAACGGCGGGCGATGGGATTTACGCTACAGTCGATCCTGAAACGCGTGCCGATAGTGATCGCGCCGATTGTTGGCGGCGCCATGATTGCCTCGATGGGAATCGTCGCCGGCGTACGCGCGGGCCTCTTGATCACGCTCGTGCTGGTCGGGATTACGCTGTTGCTCGTGCGGAAAGTGAACGTCGCGATCAAAGCGTCCGCGGCCACCAATATCCGTGGCGTGTGGCGTTCATTCCATGGGGCGCTAAAGCGGCTGTTAATTTCCGATGTCATCATCAGAATGTGCGAAGGCATGACCGGCGTGTTGACAATTCTTTACGTCACCAACGTCCACGGCTTTAGCACCGCGCGTTATGGAACCCTGATCGCGATTCAGATGATCGTTTCGATCCTCGTGTATATTCCCGCCGGCAAGATTGCCGATCGTATCGGCCGCAAGCCTTTTGTCATCGTAACCTTTTTGAGCTTTGCATTATTTCCCCTGGCGATCGTGCTGGCTTCGAGTTTCGCGTTGCTGGTGTTCGCATTCATCATCGGGGGACTTAGAGAGATTGGCGAACCTTCGCGTAAGGCCATGATCGTCGACTTTGCGCGCGAGGATCTGCGCGCCCGCTCGGTGGGACTCTACTATCTGGTCCGTAGCCTTTCGATAACACCCGCTGCGGCGATTGGCGGTCTGTTGTGGAAAATCTCGCCGCAGGTTCCGTTTGTAACCGCTGCGGTCATCGGATTGATTGGCACGATTGTCTTTGCGTTGACCGTCGAAGAGAGATTTGCAAGCTGAGGCGCCTTTTGGAGGGCGCTGACCTGTCAGCGCTTTGTCCGGTAGCGACCTGTCGCGGCCACGTTCGCTTGGAGTGATTCAACGAGGCGGATACCGGTCTCGCGGACCAAAGCGGCGACTGGCGGGGTCCCTGGCGCGGCAGCCGCGCTGGGGTGCTCTCGTCGCCGCACTCCAAAGTTAGTCGGCTCGTTTATCTGGACTTGTAGTACTATCACCACGCGGTCGAGCCCCCAAGACTAAGCCGCCAGGGGTTTCCTCGTAATGCGTAATTTCCTCGCGCGAAGCACGATCGCCATTCTGCTCGCGTTTCAATTAGTAAGTCCCGCCTTCGTTTTCAGCCAGGACGTTAACCGGCAGCGGCCGCAAAAGTCAGATCAAAAAGCCGAGCCGCAAAAGCCTGCGCCGCAAAAGTCTTCCGGCGAATGGAAAATAGCCGAGTCGCTAACCGTATTCGATCAACCCGCCGCGGAACCTTCCTCAAAACAAGAACCCACGATTCGCGTCGCGCTCGCTACCGACGTGCGCTCGGCGACAATTTCTACAACTGGCCACTTAATGAACGGCAGCGACGAAGGGTCGACGCTGATAGCCATGAGCGTGGCGCGTGTGCGGCTCGAGCCCCGGCTTCTCTCGCCACTTCCCGCAAGTGACAACGCCGATTCTTTTAGAATTCAGATTGCGGGACTGCCGTCGCGCGCCGACGCCGACCTGAAATCAAAAGAGGTGCGCGAAGCTATCGGCGAAGATTCGCAGGCCGTTTACGACACTGAAACCAAAACGTGGGGACTGCTTATTGGCGGGCGACGTCCGCAGGTCGAAGCGGAAGAATTGCGCGCACGTCTCGAAGACGCCGGCCTCGAGGCTACGGTTGCACCCAACAGAGGCGTACCTACTTCTCCGGGTGCGCAGAATCCAACCGAGCCTACAATCGCAAAAACCAAATCGTCTCCCGCGGATGCTGCGGTTGCAAATCGTAGTGTGCGACCAGTGGCGCGTTTCAGTTTGCCTTCGCGCGAAGTAGTGGCGTCTACCCCCGGCGCTAGCCGACTGTTCAGTTCGAGCGCCCCGGTGATTTTCGCCTCTGACAGTGAGACTACTCCGGTGAGGTTTGATGATCGTCCTTATCGCGGGCGCATCGAAGTGTTCACGAACCTGCGAGGCGCGCTGACAGTTGTCAACGTACTTGGACTAGAGGATTACGTTAAGGGCGTGGTGCCGAATGAACTTTCGGCCGGCGGTTTTCCGCTCCTCGAAGCCCACAAGGCACAGGCAATCGCTGCCCGCACCTACGCGCTCAGGAATCGCGGCCAGTTTATGTCGCAGGGCTACGACCTGCTTCCGACGACGCGCAGCCAGGTGTATCGCGGGCTTGTTTCCGAGAATGCTCTTTCGTCGCGCGCCGTTGAAGAAACGCGCGGGCTGATTGCCACTTACAAGGGCGAACCAATCAACGCGCTGTACACGTCAACCTGCGGCGGTCGCACCGAGGATGCAGAAAATATTTTCAATGGACCTGTCTCTTACTTGAAAGGACGCGAGTGCGCCGCGGAGGGACGCGCTGCGCTTACGCCGTTTACGATCAAGACAACGCGCGAACCTGCCGAGTTGAAGGAAGATCAAAACGTGCCACTCGCGCGCGACGTGGCGCTCCTGACCACACAAAATTTCAGCTCTTTGAAGGCTAAGGTTTCTGATTCGTGGCTGAAGGATGAGGCGGAAGTTTCCGAGGTCCGTAGTTGGCTGGCTTCGGTTGCGCGGCTGTCTCATCAGCTAGCGCCGACTGTGACGGAAGAAGTGAATCGACCTCCGGGTTTTGCAACTGCGCTGAGCATCGCAGCATTTGGTGAAAGTCGCGGCGCTACACTGCTGAACGATGCCGACGTTGAATATTATTTAGCGGTGCGCGACGTGGGTGAGATACCAGCGGCTAATCGCGCGGACGTCGCTATGCTGATTCGCGACGGCTATTTGTCCGTACTGCCCGATGCGACGCTGCACCCTCGCGAACCTCTCTCCCGCGCCCGCGTACTGCACTCCATTGCGCGCATACTGGAAGGGCGCAATCTGCTTCAACTTCAGAAAGGAACGGCACGGCCAACCACCGATGAATCTCTCATCCTACGCAGCACGAAAGGCAAGGACCAGCCAGTCAAGATCAGTAGCGACTCCTTCCTGTTTCGCCAAATTGGAGAGACGGTCTATCCGGTTCGCTCGGTCGCATTGGTCGGCGGCGAAGCAGTTGTCTTTCATGTGAGCTCTGCCGGCGCAGTTGATTATCTCGAAGTGCGGCCCGCGCCAAACGGCGCCGCGGCTGATCGCTTCTCACCTTTCGCGAACTGGACGACTGAGTTGTCGCTCGGTCAGGCACAGGCGCGTCTGGGGCGCTTCGCCGGCGGCATCGGGGCGTTGCTGGATTTGCGCGTGATCTCGCGCGGACGATCAAAACGGGTAACCGATCTTGAGGTGATAGGAACTAGTGGCACACGCCAGGTTCTCGGCGGGCACATTCGTTCGGCGCTGGGTCTGCGCGAACAACTTTTTGTTATCGAGAAGAAGTATGACGACGCCGGACGCGTCACCGGCTTCGCGTTCCTTGGGCGCGGCTGGGGACACGGCGTCGGCATGTGTCAGGTGGGCGCGTACGGACTCGCAAAACAAGGCTTTACTTACGAGCAGATACTAAAGGCTTACTACACTGGAATCGAACTTACGCGCATGTACTAGTAAGGCGTCAGCGATACAAAAATCCCGGCATCAAATCCGAAGTGCCCTCTTTCCTCAACGCATGTTATTACCCTTTCGTTTGTGATAGATTCGCGCTTTAGGTCGCTTGGAAGTGAAGGAACGTATGGCTTCAAGCATTCAACCGCTATTGACAGTCGCCGATTTGGACGCTTTTCCGGAAGACGATGGAAACCGCTATGAGCTTATTGATGGAGAATTATTTGTGTCTTGCGCTCCCGGTATTCCGCATCAACGCGTCCTTCATAATCTGCAACTGGAATTCGGCTTATACCTCAGGGACAATCCTATTGGCATCCTGGTGCCGGGGGCCGGAGCGATCTTTAGCGATTATAACGCTGTGATTCCAGACCTGGCTTTTGTTCGGAATGAACGATGGAATCAAGTTGTGACTGGCGAGAAGTTCACGGGTGCGCTTGATCTGGTTGTAGAAATACTGTCGCCCGGAAGCCAGAATCGTCGACGTGATTTGTCTGCGAAGCGCAAGCTTTACGCGAAGTATGGTGTTAAAGAATACTGGATTGTTGACTCCGAAAATGAATCAGTCTTGATCTTTCGTTTGCGAGAACAAACCTTTGAAGAGCCTGCTACTTTCTCACGCGATCAAGAACTCACGTCACCTCTTCTCCCGGGCTTTCAATTGAAAGCAAGCGCAGTTTTCAAGGTCTGAATGCGAGTCGCTTTTCTTATGCTCCGATACAAAATTGCTTGCCTGGTTCCGCTTTTCCGTCGTAGGTGTAGAGTCCGTCGCAAATAGAAATGTCGAACGCATCAGCACAACGAGTAGTCACGTTATTTGTCGTACCGGGTTGTCCGTTGTGCGCGCAGGCCCGCAGTTGGTTGAAACAGCATGGAATTAACTACACTGAGCGGGACGTCGCCGGAAATTTTGGCGCGTTACGAGCAATGTATGAACTCACCCGGCAGCGATTGGTTCCTGTGTTTGAAGCAAACGGACGTGCGCTCGTACGTCCCACCAATGAAGAATTGAACGACCTGCTGCGGTAGTTCCACGATGCGCTTCTCCCGAAACCAAATCATCGGCGCCCTGATCCTCCTGGCACTCCTCTGGCTGATAGTTTTCTATCGCATGTTATTCTTTCGCGCGTGGGCGCAGAGTCAGGTCAATCTCCAATCGAACCCATCCTGGGCCAAGCCGCCGGCGGTGGTCTAATCGCAATCGTTGGTCCTACTGCCTCCGGCAAAAGCACGCTGGGGATCGAAGTCGCGCTGCGCCTCGGCGGCGAGATTATCAACTGCGACTCCGTCCAGGTTTACCGTGGGATTGAGATCGCAACTGCCAAAGTTCCGCTAGCGGAGCGTCGGGGTGTTCCTCATCACCTGATTGACTTTGTTTCGCCTGAGATCAACTACACTGCCGGCGACTGGGCCCGCGAAGCCGCAGCCACAATTGCAGACATTCAGCGACGAGACCGAGTACCGATACTGGTGGGCGGCACCGGACTCTACCTGCGAGCGTTTCGTAAGCCTTTCTTTCCCAGTCCGCAAACCGATGCAGACCTCCGCCGCAAATTGAATGCGCTGCGCAAACGTCGTGGAGCCGAGCACCTTCATCGCCTGCTGCGCCGCCTCGATCCGGAAAGCGCGACAGAACTCTATCCACGCGATTGGCCGCGCGTGCAGCGCGCGATCGAAGTTCGACTACAAACGGGCAGGGCGATGTCTCAACAGAAAAGCGGGCGCCCTGAGGCTCACGAGAGCGCGCAACAACTGCGCCTGATAGTTTTGAATCCTCCTCGCGCCGCGCTCTACCAGCGCATCAACGAACGTACCGCAGCGCACTTTGAAGCCGGTCTCGTGGAGGAAGTGAAGACGCTTCTTACTGAGGGCGTGCCGGTGAATTCAAATGCGCTCGGCGCGCATGGCTACCGTCGGGTCGTTGAATACCTCGAAGGCAGGCGCGACCTTGCGAGCGCGATGGAACAGACGAAGCTGGACGTGCGCCATTATGCGAAGCGGCAATTGACGTGGTTCCGGCGGGAATCCGGCGCTGAATGGTTTGAAGGTTTTGGGGAGGCTGAGGATCTGCAGAGCGCTGTTTTGCAGGCGTTGGCCGACCGATCAGCACAAGACTGAAGCTCCAACTTAGTTCACCGTTTCGGTGAACTGTTTATTAGCCGCGGATTAACGCGGATGAAGCGAATCTGCAAAGAGGAGCCAACGCAGGCACGGTTACTCATCACGCGAACTGTTAGTTTGCGATGGTGCATCGCCCTTCTTTGCTTTACATCTGTTTCCTCTTGTTCTGATCCGCGTTTATCCGCGTGAATCCGCGGCTAATTTAATTCAGACTCCGAAGAAGCCCATGACGAAGCGAGCCAAGTCGGAGCCGCGATAAAAATAGGACATTTCAGCGAGCCTCATTTTCTTGTCACTGACGAGGCGCTGTTGTAATCTGGCGGCAGCCCCTTCCTACAATTCAAGGTTTCAAGGTGTAATCCATGTCAGACGGAAAGCCTGCGCCGCAGAACATTCAGGATGCGTTTCTAAACACCGTACGTCGGGAAAAAACCACGGTGATGATCTATCTGGTTAACGGCGCGAAGCTGACGGGACGCATTCGCAGTTTCGATAAATTCTCGGTATTGCTGGAGGCCGGATCCAGTGAGCAATTGATCTTCAAGCACGCCATTTCGACAATCTCGCAATCAAGACGCGGCAGCGGCGACTTGCGCCAGCAAGGCGGTGTCGATATCTCCGCCGGAGAGCAGGCGCACCAAACTCCCGATCGACGTGCCGACTCGCCCGAATCCTGACATTCCAGTAAACTCTTGCCGGTCTGTAGGTCCAGGAATTAGTTCTTCCAAGCAGAAGCCCGGCCGTTAGGAAGGCTACGTCTTATTGGCGGCGATGGTCCACAAGGTTGTGTCAAAGCCCTTCCTAACGGTCGGGCTTCTGCCTGGGGCTATACTTTTTAACCCGGCGCGGCAGGCGGATTAATTTGAAACTCCGGGACGAGCAAGCTGAGGAACGTGTGGCAGGAACTTTTATTACCTTCGAAGGAATCGACGGCAGCGGCAAATCCACGCAGTTGCGCATGCTCGCCAACTTCTTAAAACAAGCGGGCTGCGCTGTTTTATTGACGCGAGAGCCGGGCGGCACGCCTGTCGGTAATCGTCTTCGTGCGGCGCTGCTAGATGCGCAGGAGGAAGTTGACCCGCTAACGGAACTGCTCGTGTTCGCCGCCGATCGCGCGCAGCATGTTCGCCGGGTTTTGCGTCCGGCGCTTGAATCGGGCCAGGTGGTTTTCTCCGATCGCTACGCTGACGCGACTGCCGCCTACCAGGGCGCAGGCCGCGGTTTTTCGCCAGAGCTGATTGCGGAGATAATTGAGTTGGCCACCGAAGGGCTCAAACCCGATTTGACTCTGCTGTTCGATCTCTCCGTCGAGGACTCGAGCACGCGCACGCGCCGACGCGCAAACGGCAAACAGCAAGGGGATAGGTTAGACGCCGAGACATCAGAATTTCATACGTTGGTGCGCAACGCT
>DASYMB010000412.1:0-10045 GCA_036009285.1 Pyrinomonadaceae bacterium
GAGCGGATCATCGGAGCGATGCGCGCCGGGGTTCGCTACGTGCGTCACGATCCGGATCTGCGTGCGGTATTTTTGCGCACCGCGGTCTACGTTAGTTGCGCAAGCGCGCTGTGGGCCATGATGCCGTTAGTGGCGCGGAAGCAATTGGCACTGGGCGCGTTTGGTTATGGAGTGTTGCTCGGAGGCCTGGGCGCGGGCGCGATAATCGCTGCTTTCATTCTGCCGGCGCTCAGGCGAAAGTTTTCCGTGAACGCGCTGATCGACGGTGGCACGATTGTTTTCGCAGCGGGCATAGCCATCCTCGCGACAGTGCACGTCTTCTGGTTGTTATGCCTGGCAATGGTTTGCGCCGGCGTGGCCTGGATGTCCTTGATGTCGAGTTTCAATGTGAGCGTGCAGACGATTGTGCCCGCCTGGGTGCGCGCGCGAGTGCTGGCGATTTACATGCTTACCTTTTTTGGGAGCATGGCCCTGGGTAGTGCAGTCTGGGGAGTGGTCGCGACGCACATCGGCATCTCTCAGGCGCTCTTGTGCGCGGCGGCTGCGATGATCGTGGGTCTTGGTGCTGCCTACTTCTTTCCGCTTCCCGCAGGTAAAGAACTTGATCTGGAACCATCCTTTCATTGGCCCGAGCCAACCTACGTTACCGAGCCGCATCCAGCCGCCGGCCCAATTTTAGTTACTGTCAACTATCAGATTGAGCCGGCCAGCGCCGAAGATTTCATCGTCGCTATGCGTGAAGTGAAAAGAATTCTGCAACGCGACGGCGCGGTGCGCTGGAATTTGTTTGCCGACCCGGCACAACCCGGCCATTACACCGAGACTTTTCTGGTCGAATCCTGGGCGGAACATATGCGACAGCATGCACGCGTTACCGGTGAAGATCGCCGCGCGCAGGATCGCGCCCGATCGTTTCACATCGGTAGCTCACCGCCGGTCGTCACTCATCTGGTAGCGCAAGATTTGTCGAAACGGGATAACGAAAAAGCGGATGGTTAATGGATTCGTTTCCGACGGCAAGCGGCTTTGCACAAAGACTCGCATGATGAGTAATAGACAGCGCTCCCGAGACGAAATGGAACGGGGAGCACCATACAGCGCCGGGACAAGCCCGCCTTCCTGACCCCGAGCTGATCACAATTGAGTCCGTTAATCCTTGCTTGGTAGACTTCGGTCGAATTACCGATCAAGTTGAAAACGGTCTCCAGTTCGGGAAGGCGGGCTTGCCCGCTCCAGAAATTTAAGAAGGGGTTAACTCATGGCCAAACCAATGCCGGCGATTTTCTTCGGACACGGTAATCCCATGAATGCCGTGTCGAAGAATTCCTACACTGACGGCTGGGCCGCTATCGGCAAATCTATTCCCCGCCCGAAAGCGATTCTCTGCGTTTCAGCACACTGGTACCTTCCCGGCACTGCCGTTACGGCAATGGCCTTCCCGCGAACGATTCATGATTTTGGCGGCTTCCCGCGCGAACTTTATCAGGTTGAATATCCCGCGTCCGGCAGCGTTGAACTCGCCAGGCGCGTTCGAGACTTGCTGGCCCCGCTGCCTGTTGCTATGGACCAGGATTGGGGACTCGACCACGGAACCTGGTCGGTGTTATGTCACGTGTTCCCGCGCGCGGACATTCCCGTCGTACAACTTCGCATCGACGAAACGCGCCCGCCGGAGTTTCACTATGAACTTGGAAAGCTCCTGGCGTTGTTGCGTGACGAGGGCGTGCTAATCATCGGCAGCGGCAACCTCATTCATAATCTCCACACCTACGCCTGGGGCAAGCACGAGGTTGAACCTTTCGACTGGGCGGTGCGATTCGAAAGGCTCGCGCGCGAGTTGTTGATTAAGGGTGATGATGCGCCGCTGGTGCATTATGAATCGCTTGGGCGCGACACGCTGCTCTCCGCTCCAACGCCGGACCACTATCTGCCGTTGCTCTACGTGATTGCTTTGCGCCGCGATGGTGAAGCGGTGAGCTTCCCCGTCGAAGGGTTTGACGGCGGATCAATCTCAATGCTCACGGTTCAGATTGGCTGAGCTCTCTTGTTAACCTTCATGCGAGTTAGTCATTCTTCATGCCGACAATGAGCTGATGATATTCGAAAACACCACGAAGAACTTGAAGGGACTTCTGGAGAACGCCTTTCAGATTTGCGTAATCCGCGTTCATTCGCGGCTAATTTGCACTTCGCCGCCTTTGCGGTTCGAGGTTTCGTTTCGTAATATTCGACAAACAACATGCCACACGAATTTGCTCCGGGAGACGATTTGATTTTTCAACTGGAAAGCGGGTTGGGCCTGCTGCGTATTCTCGCTATCGAGGGTGAAGGCGCGGAAACTGTTTGGCATTTGCTTGCCTACGATGAATTTTTCCCCAGCGTTGAAGCTGCCGAAGCCGCACTCACTCGACCGGAGTCGTTAAATATTCTTAAGCAGCACCTGGCGCTAACCGATCGAGCATTTGAGCGCACGCCCGCAGCGCGGCTCGGCAATCGGCCCCTGACAGAAATCGAACTGGCCGGCTATCGTGATTGGCAGCAGTCAGACACGCGCAAGGTTTCTGATCGTTCAGCGTTGTTGCTGTTGGGAGTTCGTTAACCCAGCGGTGAACTGCTGGGCTACTATCCGCTGTGCGGGCGGGGTGAACGACCTGGTGCAAAATGATGATCCGGCAAGCATCAACCACATTCGATCGGCCCACTCAAGCTTGGGCCTCTCCACTGCAGTCTGTTCGATTCATATTATCGGTTCTGCTCCCGGCCTTGATCTTGTTGGGACTTGCGGCCAATTGTCTTGCAGTTCGTCATGAGCATCTGATCGACTCCTGGAAGCCGACCAACTACAACGTCTCGCTCACCTTCAACGACCAGTTAACGGAACTCACGAACGCAAGAACTGAAATAACAATTCTCTCCTTGAAAGATTCGCTTTCGCAGATCGATTTAGACTTCGGTGAATTACCAGTCGACTCCGTTACCGTCAACAACCGCGCCGCGCCATATGAACGTTCCGCTGGATTACTGAACATCAAACTTCCCGCCACGACGCGACGAGGCACGACGCTAGTGGTTGTTATTTCGTATCACGGCAGACCAAAAGATGGATTGATTCTGACTGCCGACAAGGCCGGCAAGCCCTCGGCGGTGGGCGATAACTGGCCCAACCGCGTGCATCATTGGATTCCGAGTCTGGATCACCCCTCGGCGAAGGCGACGGTGACTTTCTCAGTGACCGCGCCGGCCGGAAACGCAGTCGTGGCCAATGGCGAGATGATGCGGATGGAGGAGGCTTCCAAAACTACTCGCACCTGGACCTACACCGAGTCTGTTCCTATTCCGCCATACTGCATGATCGTCGCGGTCGGCGATTTTGCGGAGCTCACGGCCCCAACGCTGAGTGGCCCACCGCTTTATTATTACGTTCCTCAGACTGACAAAAGCTTTGCGGCGCAGGGCTTTGCTCCGGCGCTTCCGGCGTTGAACTTTTTCACTCAAACTATCGCGTCCTACCCTTACGAGAAACTTGCCTTGATAGTTGGCGCCACCCGCTTCGGCGGCATGGAGAATTCCAGCGCCATAGTCTTCTCGAACACCTTGTTTGATCCGCGATCCGACGCGCCCGTAAGCAGCAGCTTCAAAATTCGTGAGGGCCTCGTCGAGGTGATCGCGCACGAGATAGCGCATCAGTGGTTTGGCGATTCAGTTACCGAGGCGACCTGGTCTGACCTGTGGTTGAGCGAGGGCTTTGCTACATACTTCGCCGGACTTTTTGTTCAGCGTCACGATGGCGAGCCGGCTTTTCAGCGATACATGAAGAAGAAGGCCGAGGAGTATTTTAGTTTTGAGAGGAAGACTCGCACGCCAATTTACGATCTCCAGACTGAAGATCTTTTCAAGCTCCTGAACGCCAACAACTATCAGAAGGGCGCCTGGGTCTTGCACATGCTGCGCTCCGAACTTGGAGACGACACGTTCTTCCGCGGTATTCGACTTTACTACGACGGGCATCGTAACGCGACAGCGACGACTGAAGATTTGCGAGCGGCTTTTGAGAAAGCGTCGGGCCAGGATTTGAGAGAGTTTTTTGCTCGCTGGATTTATGGCGCCGGTCATCCGCGCTATGAACTGATGTGGGCCTGGAAAGCTGACACGAAAAAAGTGAGGCTCGAGCTGCGACAGCTTCAGAGTGAACCAGCTTTTACGAACTCAATGCCTATCGACATCGTAACGGCCAAAGGCAAGCGCCGCGTCGTTTTGAAGCCCACCAGCAAACGGACCATTGAAGAAGTGTCGTTGGACGAGACTCCGCTGAGCATCGATATCGATCCGGAAAACACTGTCCTGATGGAAGCACGTCAGAACCGCGAGCGGTAGCGACCGTGGCTGTCAGAACCACCTGCGTGAGCGGGTGGCGATAGCGCAATTAGTTGGCCACCCGCTCACGCAGGTGGTTCTGACAAGGCTATTGGCCGAAGCGCTGGCGATATTCGCCCGACACGAGGAACGCTTTGACCATCTCCGCGTTGACGAAGTTGCCGTTAAACTGATTCAACTTGCCCAGCCAGAAGTTATAGCCGTCGAAGTTTAGTCCCTGCTCCGGTGCATCGTTTGGATTTCGTCGCAGGTAACCAAAGTATTGCATCAGCACAAACGCTCGATTAGTTTCCTGTTGACGCAGCACCGCGTTTTCCGCCACCCGCCGCAACGCTCGTGCTCGCGCCGCTGTGTCCGCCGTATTCCCGGCCGTACCAAACTCATTGATGGCCGCGTCTCGGTCTGCCATTGAAGGCGTGACCCCTGCCTTCGCGAATAGTGCGTCAACAAACTGCGCCGGGTTCAGCGTGGTCCCATAAGCTGTAACAAAGCGCGGACGCGAAACGAAATCCTGCGCGAACGCCACCTTGTTGTTTTCCAGGAGCTGTTCAAAACCAGGCTGGCCCACTACCACCCCCTGTCCTATTTGCTGCGTGTCCGGCAAAAATTCAGAGAACCGCAGCGGCACCGGCGCCCCACTCAGGTTGCCGTAGCCCGCCTTGTACATGCGATAGACCAGATACCCCGTTTCCTGAAACTCGATCGACAGGAAGAATGCCGCGGACACATTCACTCGCCGCACCGCCGCATCGCAGGTGGCTCCCGGTTGCTGGCATTCCGTTATTTGATTACTCCAGAACGCCAGGCCCGCCGCATCCGGCTCGCGATTGAGAAAATCCACGTAGTGCAGCCGGACGAAGAAGTTGGCCTGATCGATCGGGTTGGTCCCGTTAACACTCTCGTTGTCAGTAATCGTCACCGTGGTGGAAGGTGCTGCGCCCAGCGTGCCGATCGAAGGATTGCTGAGATCGACCGTGAAAGTTTCACTGCCTTCCCCGTACGCATCGTCGATTATAGGAATTGATATTGGCCGGGAGCTCTGACCGGGGGCAAACTTAAGTGTCCCGATCGCGCTGAGGTAATCACAGCGCGAGGAGGCATTCCCGTTGACTACGTTGCAGGTGTTGGGGCCCGCGGTGTCCCCTGTCGTGTAGCTGACGGTAGCGGGAGCGGAAAGGTCGCCGACCCTCGTCACCGAAACGATCAAACTATTGCTACTCTCCACAATGGAAAGAGTTGGCGAGGCTAGTTGAATGGAGCTATCGTCATTCGCGATCGTCGCCGTCAGTTGACTAACCGGAAGAAAGCCGCCGGTATTCACCAGGCTGCTTATTTTCAACAGGAAGGTCTCGTCGGGCTCAATAACGGTATCGCCACTGACCACGATGCCGATGGAATTGGAAGTAGTGCCTGCAGGGAAAATAAGAGTTCCGGAGATCGCAACGTAATCGCTTCCGGCGATCGCCGAGAGGTTCTCGGTCGTGTAGTTAAGCGAGACTTGTTCAACCGACGCGTTTGATAAATTGATAGGGATGCTGAAGATTTTCGTTCCGGAATTTCCTTCAGCCGCGCGAAAAGTGCCCGACATTAATACCATCGGTTTATTGTCGTTGTCGTTAATCGTCACGACAGCCGTGGGCGAAGTCAGCAAGGCCCCGTTCGTTGGATTGCTTAAGCTGACATTGAACGTCTCATTGCCGGCCTCGTAGAGGTTATCGTCAGTAATCGGAATGGTGATAGTTTTCGACTGCTCTCCGGCAACAAAAGTGATAGTGCCGCTGGTGCTGGTGTAATCGCTTCCGGCTTTTGCCGTTCCATCGCTCGTGGCGTAGTCAATCGAAGTTGCAGCGGCAACATCACCCGTCCGCGACACAGTAACCTGCAGATTTCCAGCGCCTTCGTAGGTGGCGTAAGTGGCCGCACTGAGTTGCAGACCTGTGGGAACAGTTGCAGATGTCGATACTAGTGCGGTTTGCAGTAAGTAGACCTGGCTGGTGTTAGTGGATCCGAATTGGTTTACAGTATTGAATGCTAATCCGTTTGTTCCCCAACGCACCAGACTACCCGCATAACCAGAAACGCCAGGCAGAACTACGGAACCGAGCGGCACAAAAGTATTCGTGTCGAAAGCAGTTAAGACGATATTTGAACCGGTGCTGAAGAGATAAAACGCGCGGCTGTTCGCTGCGTCGACTGTTATCGCGTTCGGATTCCCGCTGCCTTGCAAGGTCCCTACTAATGTCCTGGCTTCCGGATCCGCAATGCGGCCTGACCCAGAATACAAAAGCCCGTTTGAAAACTTCAATCCGGTTAAGTACCCGGTCAAAAGATTATTAGTGACGTTAACGGTAGTAACACCCGAAGCGTTAACAGAGAACTTCACCAATTCAAAACCGCTCGAGAAACTGTCGTAGCCATAGAGTGTCGACGAAGACGATCCAAACTCGATGGGGCCCACCCCATAGGAGGAACCGCTGCCGGTGTTTGGCCGCTGTACGCCATTATCATAAATCGCTACACCGTTAAAGATTCCGCGCGAGACGGCAACCGCATCGGGACTGCCAGGCAGAACCTCCATGTCGATAGGCGGCTGCGAGCTGGCCGCAAACTGCAGACCCGGAGTTTGAGTTTGAACGTCGAAGCGCCGGATCGCATTCGCTCCATCGAGGTTGGCGTAGAGCGTTTGACCGTCGTCCGAGAGCGCCAGCTTGTTAGGCTCGCTCCCGATAAACACGGAGGGACTTATAGCTCCTGTTTCAGGCGTGATTCTGGTGATGCTGTTGCCGTTTGGACCAGCCGTGCTGGGCACGCTGGCGTAAATCGATTGGGTGGCCTGGCTGTACACAATCGCATTCGCCGGAAGATCAACTTTCCTCACGAATGTAGGAATGTAAGCCGGAGACGGACTCGGCGTCGGGGATGGAGTAGGCGTTGGCGTCGGCACCGTCTCACCGGAGTTGATTAGCGCTGTTTGCACTATGAAGATTTTGTCACTCGTCCGGAAAGCCACGCCGTTGGTTCCCCAGCGCACCAAACTGGTAACGGTAAATGGCGACACGCCCGGGATGGTAATTGAGCCGAGTGGAACGAAAGTGTTGATGTCGTAAGCACGCAGTTGTGTACTTGAATTTTGACCAGTGAGGAATAAAACTCGACTATTCGCCGAGTCGACCACCACAAGCGGAGCAAAGTTACTGAAACTTGTGCCGGAAAACGTTCCCATTATCGTTCCAGTGGCAGGATTGATTACTTGGCCGGATCCGCCGTAGATCAAACCATTGGCGAATTTAATGCTACTGCCCGCACTGAAAGATTGGGTGCCGTTAACCGTCACGCCTCCGGCGTCAACAGTCATGGTGCTCAACCCTTGATAGGCGCCGCCGTAGAGTGTTGCAGCAGAACTGGAGAATGCCAGCACACTCGCTGAGCCGTGGTTCGGGCGCTGCACACCGTTATCGAAGATAACCACGCTCCCCTCGGAGCGAGCAACCGCAAGAAGTCCCGGATTACCGGGAGCAACTGCTAAATCACTGAGCCTATAAATCCCGCTATAAGTGTCCAGGCCCAGTGTGAACTGTTGACCCGCGGTTTGGGTGGCGGTGTTGAATCGCCGCACGGCTCCGGCTCCAACTAATTCTACATACATCGTCTGGCCATCATCTGCCTGGGCCATCTTTGTCGGTTCACTGCCGATGAAAACTGAATTGCCCAGCGTGCCGGTGACCGGATCGATTGGCCTGATGCTGTTTCCCTGAACGCCGGCGCTGCTCGGAACACTGGCATAGAGTCTTTGGGTGGGTTGGTCGTAAACCAGATCATTGGTCGGCAGAGAAACCTGTCGTACGAAAGTATCCAAGGTTGCCGGCGACGGACTTGGTGTTGGCGAAGGAGTGGCCGTCGGTGTTGGGATTGGTTCCGCGGAAGGAATCAGAGATGTTTGAATTAGAAATAATTGACTATTGCCCGATTGACTGTTGATTATTCGTAAAGCCAACCCATTAGCACCCCAACGCACTAATGTGGAGGGACTGCCGATGGCGCCCGGAATCGCTAAAGATCCAACGAGCAGAAAAGTATTGATGTCGTAAGCTTTTAACGTTAGCGATCCACTACCGAACTGATCACCAGTAACATAGTAAGCGCGCCCGACTGTGGAGTCGGCCACAAATGCATTTGAGGTGGCGCCGGAGAAAGTCCCCAGTAGGGTTGCGGTATCCGGGTTCACCACTTGTCCGTTGGAACTGAATACCAGTCCATTGTTGAACTTGATGCGAGTACCCACGGAAAATGGGACCGTTGAAGCCACGGTCACACCGGTTGCGTCAACGGTAAGAGTTTTTAGACTACTGGAAAATCCGCAACCGTACAGTTTCGACGCTGAAGCAGAGAACGCGAGATAATCGCTTCCCTCAATGTGGCCTGGTCCAGTCTTGGTTCGCTGCACACCGTTATCGAAGACGGCCACGCCTGCTTCCGGTGGACTGATTCCCGGATATTGTCTGGCGATTGCCACCAGATTCGGATTGCCCGGCGCCACTGCCAGGTCATTGACGCGGTAACGTCCAAAAAATGAATCCTGACCAACTGAGAATTGCATCCCCGGCGTTTCGGTCTGGGTATCAAATTGGCGGACAGCAAATGCTCCCTCGAGTGTGGCGTAGAGACTATTGCCATCATCGGATAATGCGAGGACGTTTGGTTCACTGCCTATGAATACCGAATTATCTACATTGCCCGTCAGCGGATTAATAGTGGCAATGCGGTTACCAGTGCTGCCCGCGCTGCTCGGCACGCTCGCATAGAGCTTGCCCCTTGAAGGGCTATAAACGACATCATTCGTCGTTAAAGATACTTGTCTGATGAAATCGGTTTGCGCTACCGACTCGCCATCCGCACGCGCAGCTCCAGATCCGAAATCTCTTGCCGCGAAACTCAAGGGCGCGACGACGACAGTCAAAAGGGACAGAACCAGCGACAGGGCAATCCGCTGCCTGGTAGAGCTGAGGTAGTTAGAGTGAGACATGTTCTTTCCTTCGGTGAATCGGGACAAAGGCGGCTTGAGGTTTCTCCAAATGCCGAGCAGTCACGCGCGCGAGCGTTAGCTCGAGAGCGACCGACCAGGATCGAGTCTTATTAGAACAGCGCAGTCAGCAGCGGGTTAATTAACTCCATCATGAAGATCCGCAACTTAAGCTCGGCAGGTTGACTGTTGAGCAACTTGTTTGACGACCATTCTCAGCCAAAACAACCTCCGTCGGAGTCGAGGTTTTAGGGAGCGGGCGAGGCGGCGTCTATTGAATATCAGACTGTCCTAACTGGCGTAAGAATACTATGCGGGCCGAAAGCTCGGCAAGTCGGAGCGCAGTAGGACAGGCATTCGTGCCTGTGCTGATCCGTCGATAAAGCCTTGTAACATCGCACCGGACAGGCAGGAATGCCTGTCCTACTATGGGCCGAAGCGCTGGCGATATTCGCCGGAGATAATGAAGGCTTTAACCATCTCAGCGTTCACGAAGTTGCCGTTGAACTGATTCAGCTTTCCGAGCCAGAAGTTGTAACCGTTGAAGTTTAGTCCCGGCTCGGGCGCATCGTTTGGATTTCGTCGCAGGTAGCCGAAGTACTGCATCAACACGAACGCTCTGTTTGTCTCCTGCTGGGCCAACGTTGAGTT
>DASYMB010000413.1:0-11472 GCA_036009285.1 Pyrinomonadaceae bacterium
CCCCCCCCCCCCACTCCAAAGGAGAGGCCACTTTGCGCTAAACTTTCACCATGAAACTTTCCGAACTCGCAGCCTTGACCGCTGCCGGCATTGATAACAATTTCGGCGACATTCAGATCACCGGCGCCGCAGGCCTTGATGATGCGAAACCCGGCGACGTCACATTTCTCGCTAATCCTCGCTACACGCCGAGAGTAAACACAACGAGCGCGTCAGCGATTTATCTGTCGGAAGCCGCGCAGATAGATCGAGACATTCCGGTTTTGCGCGCTAAAGATCCATACCTCGCCTACACTCGCGCGCTTCGCTTGTTTCATCCTGAACCGGGATTCGTCGCCTTCGTCCATGAGTCAGCCGTAGTTGATCCGTCGGCGCTGGTTTCAGAAAATGTTTCGATTGGGGCTGGAGTCGTGATTGGCCCAGGGACCCGCGTAGCTGAGGGTGTAAGAATCTACCCGAATGTGACGATCTATGAAGACGTCGTGGTCGGAAGAGACTCGACAATTCATTCCGGCGCGGTCATTCGCGAGCGAACGCAGATTGGCGAACGCGTGGTCATTCACAATAACGTCGTGGTCGGTTGCGACGGCTTCGGATACGCGAAGGACGAACAGAGGAGTTGGTTGAAAATTCCGCAAACGGGCCGTGTGGTTGTGGAAGACGACGTGGAGATTGGCGCCGGCACCACAATCGATCGTGCCTCCGTCGGCGAATCTCGCATCGGACGAGGAACGAAGATAGACAACCTCGTGCAGATAGGTCACTCATGCACTATTGGTGAGGACACTCTGCTGTGTGCGCAGGTCGGCCTTGCGGGAAGTTCGCATATTGGCAGCCGGGTGATACTCGCGGGACAGGCGGGTGTTGCCGGTCACCTTACGATTGGCGACGACGCGGTGCTGACTGCGAAGAGCGCAACCAGCCATGACGTGCCGGCGGGAAAAGTTATTTCCGGAATTCCTGCGTTCGATAATCGTGATTGGTTACGATCCACCGCCGGGTTTAGAAGACTAGGCGAGATGCAACGAAGGATTCGAGAACTGGAGAAGAACCTGGAGGAGTTGAAACTGCGCTCTCGGGATTAGAGCGCTTCCCGTTGCTTCAAGATAATGATTCCCTGGATGAAATCAATCCTCAGCTTATTTCCACGAAAGAAGTCCAATCCCAGTAAACCATCGACTCCGGCGCTGGGCGGCAGAGTATGACAAAGAACCGGAAAATTCGTTTGTTCACTTCCGAGAGCAAGTAATCGTTTCACGATCATGCGAGGCACGAATTGCACGGCACTGCCAGTAGTTATCTGCACGCGGTCCGACGAAAGATCTGGATTGTATCCAATCGAAACCAACAGGCCCAAATTAATCAGCGTCGTAGTTGCCCCTGTATCTAGGGCAAGACGGAGTATAGCGGTGCCTGAAATGCCGACTATCTCTGCCTGAACAATGATAAGGCCTTCTGATCACCGCCGGTCTTATGGCAGAGATTTGGAGGATGAAGTGGGAAGAATCCAGCGAACGATTTGGAACTGTAAAGCTCTACTCTTCAAAAACCAAGAAATGGCGCACCATCAAAGCGCAAGCCGCGGCAGCTTTAATTGCCAATCGCCGGACAAAAGAAAAAACCGCACGGCGAGTCATCTCAAGGAGCGAATGCTGTCGACGATTCTGACGATGGTGGGTTGGAGCCAGAGACCTCTAGCGATCGGTGACTTATTATTAAACTCGGGATATGGTCGAGGAACAGACTCCAAAGTCCAAAGCGCACTCAGGCTTCAAGTAGCACTTCAGGATGTCGCTTGGCAATGGACAGTAACTTGAGCGCCGCATCGCTCGGCACTCTTATTCCCTGCTCCTAGTCCTGCACAGTTTTCGGGCCGACATTCAACACCCGAGCAAAACAGATTGAGAGTATTTCAGTTGTTGCCGTATGCGTGCGATATCAGCGGCCGACATCGGCCGCGGGGGACTTGGCACCGCGATCCGCGTGATGCGATGCCCTGAAACCTCGCCTCGCTCATAGGCGAGCGCCTGCTTAGCAGACTTCGTCAATTCGGCGAACGTCTCATCCGTCATGTGTCGGCTCTTAGTCTTCTTTCTGCTCATGTCACGCGTCTCTCTTGATGCTGGCAATGATCTTTCCCAAAGCTTCGGTCTGCGCTGGGCTCAAATCGCTCTGCTCGTTCTTCGCAAACAGAAATATCAGATGGATTCGTCCCGCGTGTGTCAGATAAAGATAGATGTATCGAAAACTCCCGCTCTTCCCTCGGCCAGACTTCGTATCAGCGACTCTGCCTTTCCTCGCGCCATGCAGCCCTCGCACAATAGGCCACCGCTCCGGATTTTCGACTAACTCCGCTTGCAAGGCCGGCTCAGGGCCAAAAATCTGCCACAATCCTGAATGCCGCGACACTCGCCCATTTGAGATGGATTACCGAGCGGCTATGGGAAAGACTTCGCTCGAATCGCTACCGCCTTCTCTTATTAAGTTCATTACCGCCGCCATAATTCTCACTCGCCAGGCACCGAGTACCATCCTTGTTCAGGCGGTAGTCTTATTGGCTCACGGATGCCATAGTCCCATGAGGTGAACCCCTCGGTTGAGACAATTTTCAATTGGCACACTTGTTGTCAATAAATTTTCCTTCTCAAACTGTCACTTCTGGTTCAGAATCTCGATCGGTTGGTGAAGCGGAGGCGAGCTCTGCTGGAGAGCAACTCGCCAAGGAATAACCAGCCGGAGACTCATCGAAACCGATGGTCTGAGGAGCGGTCTGGGGGTCGCTCCTCGTTATTGAATCGGCAGTTCCCGATGGCTTCGCACTATCGGGACGATAGTCCTCCACATGCCTGAAAAAACTCATAGTCGCGCCGGCGGAGGTGGTAGCGGACTCGAGTTGCTGCTCGAACTCCGCGGGCGGTTTGTAGCCAAGCGCCGAGTGCAAGCGGCAGCGATTATAGTACTGTTCGATGAAGGCTTCGATGTTCGTGCGTAAGTGATCGAGATCCCGATAGTGGTTGGCGTAGATCTCCTCGCGTTTGAGCGTCTTCATAAAACTCTCGCAGCTGGCATTGTCGTACGGATTCGCCGGGCGACTCATGCTCGGAATCATCTGGTGTGCTAGTAGGACCTGCACGTATTCATTTGAAGCGTACTGCACGCCGCGATCCGAATGATGGACCAAGCCTGGCGGCGGCTGACGTTCCGCGATTGCTTGTTCCAACGCTGCTTTGGGTAAGCGAGTAGCCAGCGTTCGCTCCAGCGCCCAGCCCACCACCTTACGAGAGAAGCCGTCGAGGATGACTGCCAGTAGACGAACTCCGCTTTCAGGCGAATATAGGTGATATCTGCCACCCAGAGCTGATTGATCCCGGTCAGCTTCAGGCGGCTGGCGAGATTCAAATAGACCTCCAACTCATGTTTGGAGTCGGTCGTGACCACGAAGGCCCGCGGCTGCACGGCCAGCAAGTTGTCCTCCCGCATCAGCCGCGAAACGCGTTTGTGGTTGACGATCATGCCGCGCCGTCGCAGTTCGGCTGTCACCCGCCGATACCCGTAGCGGCGCCGATGTTCCAGTGCGATCTGTTGAATCATTGATTGCACTTCCATCTCTTCTGCCACCGGCTGCCTCTCCTGCAACGATCGGTAGAAGCCAGCCCGACTCACCTGGGCCAGTTGACACATCCGCTCGATACTCAAGTTGCCTTGCAAGGACATCACTTCCCGGATTTGGTCGTAGATGCCTTCCCGCCACAGTCGTCGCGCTGCTGGCCTCGAGCCTCGACTTTTTGCAAGGCACCTTTGAAAAAATCCAACTCCAGAGTCTTGTCTGCCAGCACCCGCTTGAGTTGGCTGACCTCTTTGCGCAGCGTCGACTCCCGCGAGTTCGGTGGTGGCGGCCACTCACCTTTATCGACCGGATCGAGCTGATCGCGCCACCGGTACAATAGCCGCCGATGTATGTCCAGTTCCGCTGCCAGAGCCACGATGTCGTCGCATTGCTTCATCCGCTCTACGCACATCCGCCGAAACTCGTTCGAATACCGTCCCACTCGTCTCTTTGCCACCTGCAACTCCTTTCGCTGCTAAGTGTGCCTATAACGAGTGTCTCAATCCAGGGGGTCAGTCCAGTTTAGGCATTAAAAGGGCACTAAATTCAAAAATATGCAGATTTGCTGAGGAAAAGTGAAAAAGTATGGTGCCGAAGGGGGGACTCGAACCCCCACGAGTTACCTCACACGCCCCTCAAACGTGCGCGTCTGCCAGTTCCGCCACTTCGGCTCAAGTTGTCAGATAACGTTGCAACGCAAACTAATCGTCTGCGATGGAGACCTCGCCGTGTTCCTTCAATCAACCAGCACCTCTGCTCTTACTTCTGCGGAGCAGCCGGCGACGCTGCTTGTGAAGCAGTCGGCGAACCAACCGGCGCACTTGCGGGCGATGCGGGCGCCACGGTTGCCGACGGCTGTGGTGCTGGAGTAGGAGTCGCCTCGGGCGCTGTCGACTGCAAAACCGAATGAGATCCGGTGACCGCCGGAAGTGAAAGCATTAGAGCGAAAAGCATGAAGCCTGCAGCAGCTCCGATTGTGATCTTCGAAAGAATGCTGGCCGTACCTCGCGGTCCGAATGCGGTACTCGAGACGCTCGAGGAAAACAGATCGCCCGCGCCGGATTTGCCCGGCTGCAGTAGCACCACAACAACCAGGATAATGCACGCCAGAATAAATAGTCCGTATAAAATGTAACTGAGCAATTCTTTTCTCCGTTAAATGGTGAATAGTAAATAGTGAACGGTGGATTGAAACTTGCCACGAATCCGGTTGAAAGTTTAGCAACTGACTGAGGCCAGTACCGCGTTCCTATTTACTATTCACATTTACTATTTACCGTTCTTGTAATTAACAATTTGCGCGAAACTCTCGGCGTGCAAACTCGCGCCACCTACCAACGCTCCATCAATGTCTGGCTGCAACATCAAGCCGGCAATGTTATCGGGCTTAACTGAACCTCCGTAGAGAATCCGCAGCTCGCTCGCCGCCAGATCGGAGTACCTATCCGCGAAAACGCGCCGGATAAACGCGTGCATTTCCTGCGCTTGCTCCGGCGTCGCTGTACGTCCCGTACCGATGGCCCAAACAGGCTCGTAGGCAATGATGATACGGTCGAGATCTGAGGCTGTCAACCCACTGAGTCCGCCGCTCAACTGGCCACTGACAACGCGTTCGGCAGTCCCCTGTTCTCTTTGTTCGAGGCTTTCACCAACGCAAAGGATGACAGTGAGGTTAGCTGCCAGACCTGCATGACACTTCTTGTTGACCATCGAGTCGGTCTCGAAATAAATCTGCCTGCGCTCGGAATGGCCGACGATCACATAACTCGCGCCCACGTCGCGAAGCATAGCCGCCATGACTTCGCCTGTATGCGCACCTTCTGCACTTTCAGTCGAGCAGTTCTGGCCTGCGACGCCAATGTTGGATCCTTCCAGCCTGTCGGCGACAACTTTCAGGGCAGTAAAAACGGGCGCTATCACTACTTCACAGTGGTTGGCATTGGCAACAAGCGGCTTCAACGCGAGCGCGGTGTCAACCGAGTCGCCAAGCAGTTTGTACATTTTCCAGTTTCCCGCAATGACAGGTTTGCGCATGATTCCTCAGCTTTAGAGTTGTGCTGCACAATTCTAAACTGCTTGTGCTTCCTCTTTGCTTGTACTCTAAACTGCTCGAGTCCCCTCTTTCTTGTCGCTCAATGCGGTAACGCCAGGCAATTCCTTCCCGGCAAGAAACTCCAGCGTCGCGCCGCCGCCCGTGGAAATATGGGTGATGCGATCGGCAACACCGGCCTTCACCACTGCCGCGACTGAATCGCCGCCGCCTACAATCACGGTGGCGCCGCGATCGGCCGCTTCTGCTACCGCGCGTGCGATGGCAATCGTCCCTTGATCGAAGGGTGGCTCTTCGAAAACGCCCATTGGACCATTCCAAATGATCGTCCGCGCGTCGCGCAGAGCGTTGGTAAAATGTGCGACTGTCTCGACCCCGATGTCCATGCCGGCATGACCGGCGTTCGTAAACTCGATCGGTATAGTCTTCGCGACGATCTTGTCACCTTTTATCGGCTCGTAGCTGTCGACGACCTGATGATCCGTCGGCAACAAAAGTTCAACCCCCGCGGCTTCCGCGCGCTTCTTGATCTGCAGCGCGGTTTGCAGCATGTCGTTTTCCACTAGCGACTTGCCCACCGTAAAACCTTCCGCTTTGAAAAACGTGTAGGCCATCGCGCCGCCAATCAGAATCCTGTCAACTTTGCGATCGATAAGCGCATTGATGACAGGAATCTTGTCTGAAACTTTTGCGCCGCCTAGTATCGCCACGAATGGATGATCGGGATTCGTGATCACGCGCCCGAGATATTCCAGCTCCCGCTGCAGCAACAGCCCCGCGGCCGCCTTAGTAACATACTTCGTTATGCCGACGGTAGAAGCATGCGCACGATGCGCGGCGCCAAAGGCATCGTTAACATAAAGCCCATCGCAGAGACTGGCTAACTGCTGCGAAAAGCCGTCGTCATTCTTTTCCTCTTCCTTGTGGAACCGCAGGTTTTCGAGTAGCAACACATCGCCATCGTGCATTGCCGCCACGCTCGATTGTGCCGCTTCGCCAACGCAGTCCGTGGCGAAAGCAACTGGTTTACCAAGCAGATTGGAGAGATGTTTCGCGACCGGACGCAGACTGTATTTTTCAACTCGCTCGCCCTTCGGTCGCCCGAGGTGCGACGCCAGGATCACGCGCGCATCCTGTCCAATCGCATAGCGAATCGTCGGCAACGACGCCCGAATTCGCGTGTCGTCGTCAACCGCGCCTTCCTTGATGGGCACGTTGAAGTCCACGCGAACGAAAACTCGCTTGCTTTTTAGATCGAGGTCTTTGATTGAAAGCTTTGCCATAAAAAGTCATGAGTGATGAGTAATGAGTGAAAGCAGAAAGGATCGTGTGAATCTTACTCATCACTCATCACTGTTCTTACAGGCCTTTGCTCGCAATGAATTTGATCAGGTCGCGAACGCGGCAGGAGTAGCCCCATTCGTTGTCGTACCAGGAAAGCACCTTAATCATGCGACCGTTAATTACCTTGGTATATTCCGCGTCTACAATCGAGGAGTTCGAGTTTCTTTTGAAGTCGCTCGACACCAGTGGCTCTTCGGAAAACCCCAGGATGCCCTTCAGTTCTTCGTTCGCCGCATTTTTCAGAACTCGATTCACTTCTTCAGTAGTGGTTTCCTTTTCAACATCCATAACGACGTCAACCAGGGAAACGTTGGGCGTGGGCACGCGCACTGAAATGCCGTCAAACTTTCCTTTCAACTCCGGTAGGACCAGCGCCACCGCCTTGGCGGCTCCGGTCGATGTCGGAATCATCGAGAGGGCCGCCGCGCGCGCGCGCCGCAGATCTTTATGCGGCAGATCAAGCAGGTGCTGATCGTTAGTGTAGGAGTGGATGGTAGTCATCTGGGCCGAGCGGATGCTGAAGTTCTCGTGAATCACCTTCGCAACCGGCGCCAGGCAGTTAGTCGTACACGACGCATTAGAGATCACATGGTGCTGCGCCGGAACATATTGTTCTTCGTTAACACCGAGGACGATAGTGATGTCTTCGTTCTTGGCCGGCGCCGAAATGATCACCTTCTTGACGCTGCCACGAAGGTGCTTTTTGGCGTCCTCAGCCTTAGTAAACATTCCCGTAGACTCAACCACAATCTGCGCGCCGACCGAGTCCCAATCGATGGTCGCGGGGTCTCGTTGCGAGAAAACACGAAACTCGTCACCCTCAACCTTAATCCCATTTTCGGTAGAGGTAATCTCATGATCGAGATTTCCGAGCACGGAATCATACTTCAGCAGGTGTGCGAGGGTTCGCGTGTCCGTAAGATCATTGACGGCGACAAAATCTATCTCCGGGTCGCCGATGGAAGTGCGAAAGATATTGCGTCCGATACGCCCAAAGCCGTTGATTCCAACCTTCACCGCCATTGAGAGATGCCTCCTGCTGATTGTTCCAGCACTTCTTCTTTACGGCGACGAACGGGGAGGCAGACTCTCCTCCACCTTTAGTCGCACACTAGGATCGAAACTTGCTGGGATTAAAGAAGCCCAAGATTATGCGGCGTAGCTCTGGAGTGTCAAGCCAGCAACATTCGTGAAGTGTTTGTGGGATCTTTTTGAAACTGCTCCGACGCAAATAGCGTAGTAAAGACTTGATCGAATGAGACTTGTTTGCGATCTTGGTAGCGTTTTCCCGAAATAACAAAGATAACTGCAAGGAGCTTTTGGTGTGATGCTTAATCGTCAGCCTCGTGCGCTGTTTCAGATATTCTCTCTGTCGGCGCTTTTAATTGTTGGAAGCCACGCTGCTTTCGCGCAGACGCCGAGACCGGCGGCCACGCCAAACCCTGCCACTCGGCCGCCAGGCACTGACATGCCTAACCCGAATGCGCCTCAGGGCCAACCGACCTCGCCGACGGCACCGCCGAGTACTCAACAAATACAACCACAAGCACCGCCGGCAACTTCAAACGTGCCGCCGCCGACTACTAATCCCCAGACGGCATCGCCGCAGTCTTCGGCCACGCCGCCGACGGTTACGCCTACGCCGCTGACTGATGAACCAGTGGTCCAGGAACCGCGCGACCCTATGTTTCCGACCGTTGAGCAAAGGCCTCTGCCGCCGATTCCAAATATGACCCGCCTGGGAGTGACCAGCGACAACACTTTGACGCTGACCCTTAACGAAGCGATTAAACGCGCGCTGGAAAATAATAACGACATCGAGGTCGCGCGCGACGACGTGCGCTTCGCGGAGACGCAACTGCGATCACTGCAAGGCGTTTACGATCCGTTCTATACGATTTCGCCAAACTACCAAAAGAACATTCAGCCGGTGACCTTTCTCACCAGCGGCGCGCCTTCAGGAAAGCTGGCCACCTCGTCCTTCTCGTTTGATCCGGCAATCACTAAGAGCTTTGAGAGAGGCGGCGGGACCTACGCACTCAAGTTCGACAACAGCAAAAATACCACCAGCGCAATCAACAGCACGCTCAATCCGTTCTTCTCTTCCAATCTGTCGCTTACGATCACTCAGCCGCTGCAGCGCAACCGTTCGATCGACAACAACCGGCGACAGATTCGTATTCAGAAGAAACGGCTCGAACAATCTGACGCGGATTTTCGTCTGCGCACCATCGATGTAATCACGCAGGTGCAAAGGGCCTACTGGGATTTGGTATTTGCTCTGCGCGATCAGCAGAACCAACTCGAGAATCTCAATCTCACGCGCGAAAACCTGCGACGCGTGGAAGCTCAAATCGCCGTCGGCACGCAGGCGCCGCTGGCGCGAGCGGAGGTCCAAACAGAGCTCGCCAATCGCGAATCGTCGTTACTGGTTGCAGTTCAGGGTGTCTCAATAGCCGAGAACAATCTCAAGCAACTTATCGTCAAGGATTCAACTGCGCCCGAATGGTCAGCGCAGATTACTCCGACCGACACGCCAAAGTTCGATGCGGTACCGGTGAACCTGAACGACGCGTTGAAAGAGGCCCGCGACAATCGACCGGAGCTGCGCCGTTTGCGATTGCAGAACGACATTAATCAGATCGATCTGCAGTACTTCAAAAACCAGATGCGACCGCAGATCGATCTGCAAGCCATTGTCGCTACGACGGGACTGGCCGGTTCGCCTTGCATCGGCTCAACCTGTCAGGGTTCCGCCCCGGCGTTTCTGGTTGGCGGCTACCCGAAGGACCTGAGCAACCTAGCCAGCTTTGAGACTCGCAACATCAGTGTGGGCGTGGCAATTCAAATCCCTTTGCGAAACACCACGGCCAAGGCAAACTTCGCGGGCGCGAAAATTCAGAAAGAGCAATTGGAAGCGTCAGTGCGTTCGCAGGATCAATTCATCGAGGTCGACGTCCGCAATGCTGCTCAGGCGGTGGAAACCTCTCGACGTCGCGTGCTGGCAGCGCGAGACGCGCGTGTAAACGCGGAGATGCAACTGGAAGGCGAACAGCGACTCTACCAGGTTGGCCGTTCAACTACCTTCCTGCTTTTCCAGCGCGAGAACGCTCTGACGAACGCTCGCAATGCTGAGTTACGCGCGGAGACTGACTACAATAAGGCGCTTGCCGATCTTCAACGCGCCACTTCAACAACCCTGCGCGCCAACAACGTCATGGTTGACTCGCCCACCCCATGAGTCAAGCAGAAGCCCGCCAGTCAGGAAGGGCTCCTCACCGCTGCAAGACAGTCTAACGAAATACCAAGCCCTTCCTAATGGTCGGGCTTCTGCCTGCTTTGGGCACGGCATGCCGTGCCCCTACGATTTTGTGAGGCAATCTGTTAGATTGCGGCGGCGAACTAACTGCTGCGACTAACCTCAATGAACATCTCCGCGACCATCATCACCTTCAACGAGGAAGCGAATATTCGCGACGCCTGCGAGTCGCTTGGCTGGGCCGATGAGATTGTGGTGGTGGATTCCGGATCAACCGATAGGACGCGCGAGATCGCTGAGGACTGCGGCGCCCGCGTTATTAATAAGGACTGGCCCGGGTTCGCCAGCCAGAAGCAGTTTGCTTCCGAGCAGGCGCAACATGATTGGGTCTTCAGCCTCGATGCAGACGAACGTGTCTCAGATGAACTAAAGGCGTCGATAGCGAAATTACGAAAGGGACCAGAGGATAAACTCGCGGACGGTTATCGGATCCCTCGTCGATCTTATTACCAGGGGCGTTGGATCAAGGGCGGCGGTTGGTATCCCGACTGGCAATTGCGCCTGTATCGAAAGTCGCGCGGCCGTTGGGAGCCGCGACACATTCATGAATCGGTGAAACTGGATTCAGGCGCGCGCACAGAAAAACTCTCCGGCGATGTCCTTCACTATAGCGTGCGCGACTCCAGTCATCATCACCGTATGATCGGTGAGCGCTACGCACCGCTTGCCGCTCGTCAGATGTTTGAAGAAGGTCGTCAAACGTCGCCACTCAGAATCGCTACCGCCGCGCCGGCAGCTTTCGTCAGCAGTTATATTCTCAAAGGCGGTTTTCGCGATGGAGTCGCGGGAATAAGCATCGCGGGCTTTGCGGCCCATCACGCCTTCCTGAAGCACCTCATGCTCTGGGAAAAACAGAACGCGAAAACGAATGCGCTGTTCCCAAATGACAAATGACAATTCGCGAATTCAGATTTGAAGTGCAACAGATCGTTGTCTGTCGCTTTGCCCCAGAGGGGCGAGAGGTTTATAGCTTGGCGGTCGTTTCTTTACTCCGGCGCTCCGTGGGAGCGCAACCGCTATTGCATGCCCGAGCAAAGGTCCGCCAGGTTTCGCTCCTAACGGAGCGAGCTCTTTGAGTGCACTCGAGCTATAAACATCTCGCTCCGCTGGAGCGAAAAAGAATTCAACTGTTGCAGTTGTAAGTTGAATCCA